>NZ_BAAJNZ010000004.1:0-295702 GCF_057545565.1 Furfurilactobacillus sp. W61-4 | reverse complement strand
TTTACGCCGACGGCGAGTGCGGATGCGGCGGTTAACCAGAACTACAAGATCACGGTAGTTGGTGCCCAATATACGATTGATAAAGCTGAAGCGACGATCACGGGTGTTGCCGGTAGTAAGACTTACGATGGCAAAGCCGCTCAACCAACTGCGACTGTAACTGGTGCAGTCAATGACGAACAACTTGAGTACACAATTGGTGAAGTTGGACCAAATGCGGGCACGTACGACTTTACGCCGACGGCGAGTGCGGATGCGGCGGTTAACCAGAACTACAAGATCACGGTAGTTGGTGCCCAATATACGATCAATAAAGCTCAAGCGACAATTGTCGGCGATAATGTGACCCATGTTTATGATGGTCAGACGGTCCTGCCAACGGTAACAATAACAGGTGCAGTGAACGGTGAAACGCTTAGTGCTAAGTCGTTAGCGCCAGTTGGACCTGATGAAGGTTCCTATACTTTTACGCCAAGCGCTAGCGATGATGCAGTAAATAATAACTATAAATTTACGTACACACCGGGCACGGTAACCATCACTCGAGCACCATTAACGCAAGCTGATGTGCGTTTGCAAGATGGTTCAAAGACTTACGATGGTCAAGCCATTGTCAATGCGGGTATGGTGATATTATCAACTGGTTTGACAGTCCCTGAATTAACGCAGGGTACCGATTATCTAGTGACCGGTGATGGCAACGGTTTGGTCAATGCGGGTACGTACAAAGTCACATTGACACAGCAAGGGTTAGAAAAAATTGCTGCAGCTAATGATAATTACGACTTTAGTCACGTTGATCCAACCCAAGTAACGGCGCAGTACGTTATCAATAAAGCTCAAGCGACGATTACTGGTAATGATCTGACCCACGTTTACGATGGCAATACGGTTCAGCCAACGGCCACGGTAACCGGTGCGGTCAATGGGGAAACGATCACCTATGACGAACTATCTCCAGTGGGACCAAATGTCGGTCAGTACGAGTTCACACCAACTGCTAGTGATAATGCGGTGAATAAGAATTACGACTTTACCTATAAATCAGGTACAATAACGATCACGAAAGCAGTATTGACATAGACGGATGTTACCTTAACAGGTGGTGAAAAGACTTATGACGGACAGGCCATTGCCAACGCAGGAACGGTAACGTTACCGAGCGGCTTAACAGTTTCAGAATTGACGCAGGGCACTGATTATTTGGTGACTGGTGCAGATGATCGATTGATCAATGCAGGCGATTACACCATTACGTTGACGCAATCTGGGTTAGACAAACTTGCGAAAGCGAATGTCAACTACGACTTTAGCCATGTCGATCCAAGTCAAGTGACGGCGCAGTATGTGGTCAATAAAGCCAAGGCCACGATCACTGGTGTCACAGATAGTAAGACCTATGATGGGCAAACTGCTCAACCAACGGCGACTGTGACCGGTGCGGTCAACGGCGAAAAACTTGTTTACACAATTGCGTCAGTTGGACCAAATGCGGGCACGTACGGCTTTGCGCCGACAGTGGATGAGAATGCGGCGGTTAACCAGAACTACGAGATTACGGTGACTGGCGCTCAATACACGATCAATAAAGCTACGGCCACGATCACGGGCGATAATGTGACCCATGTTTACGATGGCAAGACGGTTCAACCAACCGCAACGATAACCGGTGCGGTCAATGGAGAAAACCTTAGCTATGACCCACTCGCGGCAGTTGGACCAAATGTAGGCCATTACAGCTTCGCCCCAACTGCGAGTGATGTCGCGGTTAACCAGAATTATAACTTTGTGTATAACCCAGGTACGGTAACCATCACGCCAGCGCCGTTAACGCAGGCAGATGTTAGCTTAACCGGTGGTGAAAAGACGTATGATGCCGCTGCTATTACCAACGCAGCTACGGTGACGTTGCCAACTGGGTTAACAGTACCGACTTTAATTCAAGGTATCGACTATGATGTGACTGGGCTGGATGCTAGTTTGAAAAACGCCGGCTCATACACCGTTACATTGACGCAAGCCGGTTTAAACAAACTAGCTGCCGCCAATAAGAACTACGACTTTAGTCAAATTAATCCGGCGGTTGTTAAAACAAACTATGTTGTTCGTAAGGCAACGGCGACGTTGACCGGTAATAGTCAAACTAGTGTCTTTAACGGACAGCAAGTTACACCAACGGCTACGGTAACTGGTGCCGTTAACGGCGAAACAATCACCTATGTACCTGTTCAGGCAGTTGGTCCAGATGTGGGGACGTATTACTTTATTCCGCAAGCGACTAATGATGCAGTCAATGCTAACTATGATATTAAGGTTGTTGCCGGGACAATTGTGATCCAGCCGGCGATGGTGACTGATGTCGCGCTAGTAGGTAACACGAAGACCTATGATGGCCAGGCAATCACACAGGCCGCCAGTGTCAAATTACCATCTGGCTTAGTCGTACCTGAATTGACGCAAGGTATTGATTATACTGTTACGGGATCAGATCCAGACTTGACGAATGCGGGCAGCTATACGGTGACATTAACGGAGGCTGGCCTAGCTAAGTTAATGGCAGCTAACAGTAATTATGATTTCAGCAAGATCATTGCTAACCAGGTCATGACCACTGCTGTCATTAACAAGGCTAATGCAACGATTGCTGGTAACAATGTCACCCATGTTTACGATGGGCATACCGTAACGCCAACGGCTACCGTAACCGGTGCGGTCAATGGCGAAACCATTCAGTATGGTGCATTAGATCCGGTGGGTCCTAATGTTGGTCAATATGCCTTCACGCCAACTGCCAGCGATAATGCAGTGAATCAGAATTATAACTTCACTTATGAAGCAGGTACGGTGACGATCACTCAAGCAGCACTAACCCAGGCTGACGTGACCTTGCAAGGTGGCTCGAAGACTTACAATGGACAATCAATTACCAACGCCGCCACGATTAACTTACCAACTGGTCTGACGGTACCGGAATTAACCCAAGGTACTGATTATCTAGTGTCTGGCGCCGACGACCGTTTGACCAATGCTGGCACATACAACGTCACCTTGACGCAAGCCGGATTAGATAAGCTGGCGGAAGCCAATGCTAACTATGACTTTAGCCAGATCGATCCAACCCAAGTTAAGGGGCAATATATCGTCAATAAGGCGTTAGCAACCTTAACGACTGATTCAGCTACCAAAGTGGAAGGTAACCACGATCCGCAATTGACGGCGACTGTAACTGGTCTAATCGGTCAGGATCAGTTGAATTACACGGTTAGTCGAGTGGCCGGTGAAAAACCGGGTCAATATCAACTAACGGTGGCAATGGGCGATAATCCAAACTACGATGTGCGGATAACTAACAGCGGCTCGTTGAAGATCTTGGCGGCGGTCACGGTGAACTATGTCGATCAAGATGGCAACTCGATTGCTGCAGATCAACGTCAGACACTGACTGGTCAGGTCGGAAGTACGCTGACAGTCACAGCACCAACGATCGCCGGGTACACGTTGATGCCAGGTCAACCAACGAGTTATGTGGTGACGAATATGACTGGTCAGACGGTGACCTTGCAGTATCGCCAGAATGCGTCGGTTACGGCTCATTACTATTTGGTTGGCACAACTCAGCAGCTAGCGGACAGTGAGACGCAAACGAGTGGCGTTGGGTTAGCTTATACGACCAACGCCAAAGCGATTGCGGGATATACGCTGGTCGCTACGCCAAGTAATGCGACAGGACTGTATGCTGGTGAGCCAACGGACGTTAACTACTACTACACCGTTGATTACACGGTCATTGCGCAAACCCCAGATGGTACTGCTTTGCCAGTTGGCCCAATTACGGGAACCGGGACGCCAGGTGAAGCCATTACCGGCTTGCCGACGTTATCAGGGTACACGTTGACTCAGACACCGGTAGTTCCGGATCAGCCGGGGCAGGTTGTCGCAATTTACACGCCAGATACCGAACAGCTACAGGTTAATTACTGGCTCAATGGTAGTAAAACAGCGATTGTGCCAAGCCAGACGATCAGTGGTCCATTTGGCGGTGCTTATCAAACAACGCCATTAGATATTCCGGGCTATACGTTAATTTCAACGCCAGCTAACGCCAGTGGCACGTTTGGACTAGAAAATGCAAATGTTACGTATTATTACGAGCTTAATTACACGCTGCAACCCGTTGATGAAAATCGTCGGCCAATTGACGGAGCGCCATCAGTTAGCGGGCACGGGACACCAGGACAAGGGATTGATTTATCAACATTACCGTCCATTCCTGGTTACACATTAGTCAATCAGACAGTGACCGTCCCTAATCAACCCGGGGTAGTAAATGTTCAATACGTTAAAAACAGTCAGCCAATTGATCCTGGCGATGGTGGTCAACCGGTAGCGCCGATTAATCCGATTGATCCAAATGAGCCAGTCGGACCTGCACAACCGGGTAACAATGGTGGCACAACGTCTGGTCAGAATGGGTCTAGCACGATTTCAACAGGCCGTGAAGTGGATCGCATAGGTTCGACTAACCAGCAGCAAACTGATGTGCCACAACTGACCAACTTGCCGGCAACGGCAGCGCGTCAGCAAATTAACTGGGCATTGCTGGGTGCTAGCTTCATGTTTAGTGGCTTCGCGTTCATTCTGCTAGGTAAACCACGTCGCAAACAGAATCGTCGATCAACCAGAGTAAGTGGTAGTCGGCATTAATAAGTCTGTTGTTTGGTCAAAAGACGAAGTGATTTAAGTAAGTGAACACCTTTAAGCGGTCGTTATTTCCCCAATCTTTTTGGAAATAGCGGCCGCTTTTTGGCTTTCAATATCAGATTGAGGTGTGTCATTAACTAGCGCTTATCAAACCGTTACTGGTTTAGTATGATAGTTAATGAAGATGATCCTAATTTAATGAGGTAATGAATGATGCGAAGTCAACAACAAAATCAACGACGTACCTGGATATGGGTTTTACTCGCGATTGTCTTAATCGTCGCTGGAATCTTGATTGGGGTGCTTTTGGGTCGCGGTAGCAATTCATCGAAAACGAGTGCACCGGCAACGTCACAACGTCGCTCAACGTCTGCTAGTTCGGTTGCCAGTCAAAATAACTCAGCTTCGTCTGCGTCATCAAGTGCTGAGTCGAGCAGTCCATCTTCAACCGAAAGCGTGGCGGCTGGTCCATACTCCGTCTCGACAGAAGAGTTGAATGCGATTCGTACCTGGGATTTTCATGGCGTCAATGTGCCACGGTCAGTGAATTTGTCATTTAATGATGACTCTGGCGCAGGCACAATTACGATTGTCGGGGCCCGTGGCGGCAGCTTTGGTGCTACCTATGTAGAAATCCCGACGAAAACAATTCGCGTTTTTTCCGCTGGTACAAATACGATTCGGTCGGTTAAAGTAAATAGTGAATTGCAATTTAACGCACCGATTGCGGATGAATTGTCATCTGCGGGCTCCTTATACGCCTTTAAAAATAAGCAAGGTGGCATTTCTTTGGCGACACCGAATTATGCTGGCAATGTCAGCGATGATGAAATGGACGTCATGATCGAATTAACCCATTGAATATGGATTGATATAGAAGGGGCCTAAATTCAAGGCCCTTTTTTTAATCAACAGTTTATTTCTTGATCAGACACATTTTCATTAAGTTACTCAAAATTTCTTGTTAATGCTTCTTTTTTTACTTGCTAGACTGAAGAGAGTTCGGTATAGTCTAAAACGTAATCGTTACTGTTTAGACAAAAGAAAGAAGGCACTAATGTGAAACATTTCGGACGAATCATTGGTTTAACATTACTAGCAGCCATTGCAGCGATTGTGATGACGGCGTGTGGAACTAAAAAAGCGGGCCCAGCCACGACGAGTTCCAAGCCGATTCATGTCGCCGCTAGTGTGGATTTCTATGGACAAGTGGCACAGGCGGTCTTAGGCGATCATGGAACGGTCAGCTCGATAATCAATAGTCCCAGTGTGGATCCGCATGACTTTGAGCCAACAACCAAGGATGGTCAGACGGTGTCGAAAGCCAATGTGGTCTTGGCCAATGGAATCGGTTATGACAACTGGATGAGTAAGTTGGCCAAAAGTAATGGAAATGGCAAGCAAACTGTCGTTAAAGTTGGTGAAAATGTTTTAGATAAACATGTTGGTGACAATGAACACGTGTGGTATCAACCAGCGACGATGCCGAAATTAGCTAATTACTTGGCCGATAAGTTTGGCAAAATCGCACCTAAATATAAAAAAGATTATCAACGTAACGCACAACGTTACATTAAGACCTTACAAACGTTGCAAACAGAAATTGATCAATTGAAAGCTAAGAGCAATGGTCAAAAGGTGGATGTGAGTGAACCGGTGTTTGATTACGCATTAGATGCTCTCGGCTACCAACGCAACAACCACAAGTTTGAACTGGCCGTTGAGAACGGGACTGATCCTTCACCGAAAGAGATTCGTTCAATGGAAACTGACATTAAGCAGCACAAAATTGCCTTCTTTGTGAACAATAGTCAGGCCAGTGATAATACCGTCAGCGCGATGGTGGCACTCGCTAAGAAAAATCAGGTGCCGGTGCTGAACGTAACTGAAACATTACCAAAGGGCAAAACCTATGAAGCATGGATGATGGACCAGTACCAAGCCTTGGCAAAAATTCAAACCCAAATTCACCAATAAAGATTGAATTCCACTGCTTGAATCCGCTTTCATTTACCAGTACGCTTAAGGTAACTTAGGTAGGAGGTACGGAAAATGAAAGTGATCGTCATTGGTGGGGTTGCCGGAGGGCCTTCGTTTGCGACCCGATTACGGCGCCTTAATGAGGCCGATACCATTATCATGATCGAGCGTGGGCCAGATATTTCTTATGCGAGTTGTGCACTACCATACTATTTGGGCGGCGTGATTGACGAACGGGAGACCTTGATTGAACGTACGCCGGCTGGCTTGGCTGCGAAGAGTAACTTAGATGTGCGCGTCAATAGCGAAGTAACGACGATTGAACCACAGCAGCATACTGTGACGATCAAGTCTGCAGCTGGGTCCCGTTTAGAAACTTACGACAAGCTGGTGCTTGCAACTGGTGCTCGGCCAACGCTACCACCCATTCCAGGGATTAGCGAAGTCACTAATGGATTTGGATTACGTAGTGTTGCCGACGCAGATCAGATTAAAGCATTTATGCACGATTATCAGCCACAGCGAATCACGATTATTGGTGCTGGCGCTGCCGGACTAGAGTTAGCAGAAAACTTTACAGCACAAGGGCTGCAGGTTACATTGGTTGAACAAAGCAGCCACGTTGCCACACCATTAGATCCTGAGATTGCCACTGTTTTAGAGCAAACCTTGGTTGAGCATCACGTCGGGATTCACCTAGGCATCAAAGTGAGTGCGATTAGTGAGGGTGGTCGTCAGCTGAAGTTAAGCGATGGTGAAACATTAGCGACAGATATGATTATTTTTGCGACTGGTGTGCGCCCCAATAACGAGGTTGCTGCAGCTGCAGGGGTGATCTTAACCGACGATGGTCACATTCCGGTCAATGATCAATTTATGACTAATGTACCAGACATCTATGCGATTGGGGACGTGATCGAGACCACTAGTTTAATTACTGGACAACCGATCGCTAGTGTCCTGTCGTCAGCAGCCAATCGGCAAGGTCATTTATTAGCGGATATTATTAATGGCAGTGATGACCATTATCCTGGCTTTGTCGGTGCCAATGTGGCGAAGGTGTTCAATTTAACGGTCAGTTCGGTTGGCTATACGGAGCAGAGTTTGGCGGCGGCTGGTATTCAGAGTGGGCAATCGGTGATGATCACGCCATTTAGTCACGCCTATTTTTACCCCGGCGCTGCCCGCGTGAATTTAAAACTCGTGTATGATGGCGAAACAGGCCAGATTTACGGTGGCCAGGCCGTGGGCGAAGACGGAGTGGACAAACGAATTAGTCAGTTATCTGTCGCAATTAGTGCGAAGATGACCGTGGCTGATTTGCCAAATTTAGAGATCCCTTACTCACCACCGTTTTCATCGACTCGCGATGCCTTGAACATTGCTGGCTACGTCGCTTTGAATCAAATGGCGAACATTGGCCGAACCGTTAAGTTATCAGCCTTATCCGCGGCGCAGTTAGCGCAAGCGACGATACTAGATGTGCGAGAAGCTGGCAGGCAAACAATGGGCCACGTTCCGGCAACGGTATGGATTCCGTTGAGCCAGTTACGGGATCGTCTTGCTGAGTTGCCGGCCAATCAACCAGTCTATTTGACCTATCGACCAGGGCTCAGTAATTACAACGCAGCGAGAATTTTGGCCGCGGCGGGGATTGAAGCTAGCATCATCGATGAATTAGGCGAATAAGCTCAAGATTTGAATAGACAGTAAAGACGCGTCACAGCCTAGTTTATGCTAGATTGCGGCGCGTTTTAGCTTGTTGATTGTCGGTTTCACACGCGATGCGTGAGCCGGTAGGTTTTGTTTTGAAGCCGTTGAAAGGCCAAGAAGCGCTTTCGTTCACGTTCAATGGCACGGTAACGCTGATGTTGCTTTCGATAGAAGTCTTGATGAAAGTTTTCTGCCGGCCAGAACGTTTGAGCAGCTTGAATTTCCACGACAATCGGGCGATGGTACTGACCACTGTCGATGACACATTGTTTGCTGGCCTCAGCAATGGCACGTTGCTGATCATTTTGCACGAAAATAATTGGTCGATAGCTGTTCCCGCGGTCATTGACTTGTCCGCCGGCATCAGTTGGATCAATGAGTTGCCAATAAATGTCGACTAACTGGGGATACGTGATTTGGCGGGTATCGAAGATGATTTCTACCGCTTCAACGTGTCCCGTTGTTTGGCTCATCACTTGCTCATAGGTCGGATGATCAACATGACCGCCGGTATAACCAGAGATGACCGAAATAATGCCAGGCCGTTGATCGAATGGTGAGACCATGCACCAAAAGCAGCCACCAGCAAAGATGGCGCGTTGCTGGTAAGGAAGATCATCGGCTTGATGCACGGATAGATCAAACGTTGCAATGGGATGCGTGGGTTCGACGAGTTGCTGATAGAAATCGGTGACATCTGGTGATAAATTATTGCGAACGGCTAATGGTCGGAGGGCGACTTCCAAATTGGCGAGCGCCTGCTTAATTGATTGACCTTGCTCAATTGCATTTTTTGCGACCACTAATTGTTGACGTTCAAAATCACGGGTTCCAGGCGTTAATATCAGGTTATACAAGTTGGTTAATGATGCTTGATCGGACATGGATTGCTCACCTCCTTGGATTGTGTAGCAACTTTTAATGTGCAGTATAACACCTAACTTTAGATAACTGATTCCAGATGTTTAAGGTTATGACCGTTATATACAAGATTATAAAGTAGTGGTAAACTACAAAAAGTAAGCGATTGCACAAAAAATCACAAGGAGAGTTATTCATGATGCAAAAATCACATTTTGGAATTACTAGTCTACTTACTTCACTTTTATTAGGCGGTGCTTTATTTGCCATGTTGCCTAGTCAGGCTGTCAAAGCTGATGACAATCAAATTGTTATAAAGCAACTTGATACATCACCACATAACAATGAATCCTTTGCTGTGACAACAGTTGCTATGAAGGGTGATAAGATTCTAGCAGCAAATATTGATGAGTTTCAATTTGTAAAAAAAGGAACAAAAGGTTTTACAGCGGTTCCAAATAGCAATAGTGATTTTGGCAAAAAGGGCTACAAGAAGGGTCAAATGTTGATTTCTAAAGCTAATAACGATCAGGCTTATTCTGACCTGATGAAGAAAGTAGCGAAATCTACTAAAAGCAGAGAGGAATCGTTAAATGATATTGAGAGCTATGTTAAAGGAAAAACGGCGACAGAGCTTTTAAAAACGGCTAGGCAGAATAAAGCCATGCAGAAAAAAATTATCTCTGGGGCTACTTTAGCCAGTACCAATGGCTATGTTAAATCAATTGCTAATGCAGCGCAAAAGGGGTATGTCTCCAAGGGGATTGCATTAAATAGTGACGATGTTGTGTTGAAACAATTAGATACGGCGCCGCATGGTAAACAATCATTTGGGGTAACTACTGTGGCGATGAACGGTGATAAAATTGTTGCATCATCTATTGACGAGTTCCAATTTGTTGCTAAAAATAGTAAAGGATTCAAAGGAGTTCCAAACAGTAACTCTAAGTTTGGTAACGAAGGTTATAAGAGTGGCCAAATGCTAATTTCTAAGCAAGTGAATGACAAGGCATACTCTGCTCTGATGAAGAAAGAGGCAAAATCGAAGCAGTCTCGGATGAAATCTATTACAGCAATTAATAAATTTGCTGCCGGGAAAACTGCTAGCGACCTATTAAATACTGTTACTGAAAATAAAGATAAAAAAAGCGATGTTGTATCCGGTGCTACTCTAGTTGATACTAAGAATTATTTGAACTCTATTGCACAAACTGCTAATCGTTAGTAGTCGAGATTTTGTGCAAGTGAAAACAGTGGATTTTTTTTATTCGAAGTGATATAAAAAAGTCAATTTAATATGGTTAGTCTTCAGGGCGAGGTGAAATTCCTGACCGGCGGTAAAAGTCCGCGACTCCCATTTGGGATAGATTCGGTGTAACTCCGAAACCGACAGTACAGTCTGGTATAAAGAAGATTAGGCGCGGTGGGCACATCGGGCCATTCTGTCTGCGTTTCTGAAGTGAAATGTGGGCAGATTTTTTGTTTATGACGCTCTGAAAATGGCCAAAACTCATTTGTTTTTAGGAGGCCTTTTTCATGGGAAGTACTCGTTTACAGCGGTCGATTAGCGTTGCAATTCTCGGTGCGTTGTCTGCCATTTTAATGTTTTTACAGTTTCCGATCTTGCCGGCTGCGCCATACATGCAGCTTGACTTGAGCTTACTGATAATCATGTTAGGATCAATCTTGTTTGGCGCTCGTGACGGAGCGGTAATTTCGTTGATTGCCGTCCTGATTCACATGTTTGTACGGGGGATGAACCCATTATATGTGATTGGCGATTCAATCGCGTTTGTGGCTAGTTTAGCTTATGTGTTACCACTGTACGGAATGTTGCGCGTGAACTCGTTAAAGAAGTCATGGCGCGTGGTGATTGGTATCGTGCTAGCAACGGTGTCCTTGACGCTCGTTATGGCAATGTTCAATGGATGGGTGATGTTTCCAATTTATATCCAAGCTGGCGGGCTGCCACAATCAACGAATATCATGGCATTGATCACTAGTGTCGTTGTACCATTCAACTTGATTAAGGGTGTGATCATCGGTTTGTCTTTCTGGTTAGTTTATTGGCGATTGGAACCATGGCTGAATCGCCAACAACCTAATGTGCCCCTTAAGTCGAAACACATTCGTTAAATCTTAGTGGCTAATTAAGTGGTTGATTGTGTATCGCAGGTGGTTTTAAAACAATCGATTTAAATCAAATATCGAACACAGAAAATTATGATATTTCTGTGTTCGATATTTCTTGTTTATTTCAACTTAGAACAAGTCGATTGCTGGGTCATAATTGAAAATATAAATTTATGATGTTCCCGCTTAAATGGCTCTCGATATCCTTAATCAGAAATGTCCTTTAATCGTAATATTGCTTTTATAGCTATAAGCAATACCTTCGTGTTTAAAATTTGGATGTGAGAAATATGATTTTTTACAGTTTTGGCGAAGGTAAATCGATAGTAGGTTTAAAAGGGATACAGTTGACGCAATGTAGTAGAAACTAGAAAAATTAGATTTTAGTTTATTTGCTGTTTTTTAATCATTAGATACGCCACTTTCCACTTATCAACATTAATTGGATTATGATGATTTATGTTTGTTTCTAATTGCTAAGTTATTTCGAGCAGGACGAAAATCCTGTTTTTTTTCTGTCCAACGATAGAACCCCTGTTTTGAACAGGTCGAGTTTTACTAATTTTGACGACATGGTAGCGCCGCAAAATTAATCGGGGCAGTTGGTGGCGGATTTCAGTTACCATTCGTGGTTGTTTCAGATCGACTGAAGAATTAGACCAACCGAAATCGTAAACAATATATTGACTTTGGCCAGTTGTGACCGACCGATTCAGATTGGCACGTTGTATCGGAAAATGTCGTGGACTTAGGTTGGTCTCTTCAAAATATTTAATTTGAGGGGTTAGTTTCGTGTATCGACCTACACCGATATCTATAGTGTTGAAGTAAATTAGGCTGGGCGATCGTTGGGTATGTTGGGCGATGTAGCGACCAAAATCTTGTGGTGCGTATGGCGCCTTACTGGTTACCCATGGCACGCTCATCGCAATTTTGTTGGTGACGGAGGGTGCAAGGCTGGCTAACACGATTAAAGTTAAGGGCACCTGATTCGGATAATGATTAGAGTTTGACCAATTGTTGAATACGATTGGAAAACCACATATTGCCAAAACAGCTGTGGTTAAGAACATATATGGGTAGTCACGCATAGACCAGTAACTGAGCAATAAATTTGTGGTTAATGTCAGGCTAATGATAAAAAATAAGTCACGCGCTTGTGATGTTCTTGCGAGTGTAACGAGCGTTATGATGCCCATTACCAAGGTTATCGGCTGATTAATTAAAGCAATGCTAATCAATCTGAGAATAAGGATCACATGTGTCAATAAGGTGATGGTACCAGAATTCGAATAGGCTGTAATATTGGTTAAAAAGTAGATCTGCCAGAGTTGTGCTAACCCATGCTGTAGTTGGAAATAGACTAACATTCCTGTTGAAATTAATAGTCCTCCCAGGAGTCCCAAGCTGGTAGAGACCCAAAATTGGTGAACTTGATGCCGCCGATAATAAATGGTCAACGTTGTAATCCCCAATGCTAACCATGGTGCAATTAACGTATACTTAATCCAAAAAACAATGCCACCGCTTACTCCGATCATCATGGCTTGTCCAATAGACATCCGCTGTTGTTTAAGTAAACAGAGAACACTATACAAACTCAATAATAACCAAAAAGCGGCAAATTCTTCTGGACTACCGCCCGTCTCAAATGAGGTTGATCCAACGAGTAAAAAAGGTAATAGCAAGGATAGACCAGCTGATTTCCAGTTTGAAATCGTTGGATAGTAGAGGCGTATGATGGATTTTTCGACGGCCCAAAGTCCGATTAGATTGAGTAGTTCAATGATAAACAAGCCAAGATAACCTTGATCATTTATGATATTGGCTAATAAATAATAAAGATACAGGACTGGGCCGCGTTGCTCGAACAAGTCTTTAAATGGTATCTTTCCTTCTAAAAAACCCTGGCCGATTGTTAACATTGCATTAGTATCGGGCCACCAATTTCCTTGGCGTAATGGGCTGCTTCCGAGAAAGAGCAGACAAAATACGGTTAGGCTGCTAATGGATATTAAAAACGAGCTTAGCCGTGATTTTTGTCGTGATTGTTGGGTCATGAGGTATTTTCTCCAATCCAAAGTTTGAAACAATTTAGGTAAGCTTGCTTACTTTTAGCCTAGCATAACTTTGACTAAAGCCAGTATGGATCGTTCCCATAAACCATTATTGATATTTGTTGTGAAATTTTTAGACCAAATTCAGGTTCTTGGAGCTAATTAAATTATGTCAACTCACATTGATTCTGGTTAGACAGGTCTTCATATCTAAAGTACAATGTCAGTATTGAAGTTATGAGAATGGAGTAGATTAATAGTGGATACAAGCGCATTTATTACTTTTGAGGGGCCAGATGGGGCCGGTAAAACCAGTGTTTTGAATGCGCTGATTGAGCATTATGTAGTTAAACTAGGCGATCGTTTGCTAAGTACGCGAGAACCGGGTGGCAACAAAATTTCTGAAGCGATTCGTGCCATTATTATGGATAAAGCTAATCTCGAAATGGACGCACGGACCGAGGCGTTATTGTTTGCGGCGGCGCGGCGTCAACATTTGATGCAGACTGTGCGGCCGGCATTGAAAGCTGGCAGGATTGTTTTTTCTGATCGTTATGTGGATAGTTCCATTGCCTATCAGGGAGCTGGGCGAGAAATTGGTGAAGCGGCGGTTGCAGAAATGAACCGCTTTGCCACGGAAGGTTTGACACCAGATTTGACCATCTACTTTGACATTCCATCAGAAGTTGGTTTGGCACGGATTCATCAGTATCGGGCGGATCAGGTGAATCGCTTGGATAATGAAGCATTGGCCTTTCATCAACGAGTACGGCATGCTTTTCTGCAGATGGTTGAGGCACAACCAGAACGGATTATTTTAGTTGATGCAAACCAGCCATTTGATCAAGTGGTCATTCAAGCAGAACACGTGCTGGCTGAACGATTTCCAACCGTATTTGGTTAAGATGTAAAGTTAGTAAAACTAAGGAGTGTGTGGTTATGAAAATGATCGTTGCAATTGTGCAAGACAAAGATAGTAACCGACTAAGCAATCAATTTATCGAACAAAACATCCGAGCGACCAAGTTATCTTCGACAGGTGGTTTTTTACGATCTGGTAATACGACTTTTCTAATTGGGATTGAAGACGATCGTGTTGACGAGGTGTTGAACTTAATTAAGGAGACATCGCATACGCGCGATCAGTTTATGACGCCACCCGTTAACATGGATGTCTCCATGGATCAGACAGCCTCTTATCCGGTTGAAGTGACAGTCGGCGGCGCAACTTGCTTCGTGCTACCAGTAGAAGCATTTCAACAGTTTTAAAGCAATCACCTTAGAAATTGCGATGAGGTCTTATGCAAACTAAAAATGAAATCTTGCAGAATGCTGAACAGCGACAACCCGTCCTGGTTCAGCATTTTCAAAATGTAATTGAACATCGGGAATTGGCACATGCTTATTTATTTGCCGGACCAAGTGGTAGTGGCAAAGTCGAATTAGCCATGTGGATTGCCATGCGGCTTTTTTGTATCAATGTTAAGGATGGTCAGCCTTGCGGTGTTTGCGAAGAATGTCAACGCATTACAGCACATGAACATCCGGATGTTGTGATTGTTGAGCCGGATGGCAATGCAATCAAGGTTGATCAAGTCCGTTTTCTTAAAGCCGAATTTTCAAAGAGTGGTGTTGAGGGTAATCGAAAGGTGTTTATCGTGGCTGGTACTGAGACGATGACGGCCAGTGCAGCTAACAGTTTATTGAAGTTTCTAGAGGAACCGGCTGGTGATATGACCGCCTTATTACTGACGACCAATGCGCAACTGGTTTTACCAACGGTGATTTCTCGTACACAGGTCATTGAAATGAAGCCATTAGGCGAAGCTGAACTACGAGTTCAATTCAAAGCGGTTGGTTTACCAGCTGATTTGACGGAGCTCACGTTACGATTGACAAACGATCCTAACGAGGTAGCTGACTGGTTAATTGATGACTGGCTCCAACAAGCAGTTGCTGCGGTTTGGCAGTGGTTTAGTTTGGTGGCCAAGCCAGATTTAAATGCTTTTGTGCTGGTTAGTACGACCTTAGTGCCTTTAGCTAAGGATCGGCCACATCAACGGCTACTGTTGGATATGATGCTAAGTGGTTTTCGCGACTTATTAATGACTAAGGTGGCGATCAAAAAATTTACGCCACGTTTTACCAAGCACGACAAGGAATTAGTCACACTTGCAAGTCAATATAACGAAACTAATCTTCTGGAAATAACCGATTTAGGGTTACAATCAAAGCAACTGCTTGAACGCAACGTTAGCTTTCAAAACATCGCTGAATCGTTGACGTTACAGGTTGTTGACCGCCTGACAGAAGCAATTACCTAGCAGAACAATCATTTTGATGGAGGTATCTTTGTGGACAAGCGACAATCAATGCTGAGTGATTTCGATCATCTAGAAGAACAGGCAGATGCCATTTTAGGACAGCTAGCCGCGTTAAAGGCACAAGTGACGGCTCTTTCAGAAGAAAACGCGGAATTAACGGTAGAAAACCAACATTTACGTGAATTATTAAATGAAGAAGATGACACCCACGACGAACAACAGCGGCTATCCAAGTCTTTGCGGAACTTGGAACGCTTGTATGAGGCCGGATTTCATGTTTGTCGTGAGTTTTATGGTCAGCGGCGAGAAGCAACGGAATCTTGCGCATTTTGTTTGGAACTGATTTATGGCGAACGTGAGCGAGCCAACAAGGCGAGTTAGGGGACTAAAAGATTTATGACGGCAACTAGCCAACAAAGTTTTAGCGTTCATTCTGTTGGGACACTGTACTTGGTGCCCACACCGATCGGCAATTTACAGGATATGACATTTCGCGCGGTTGAAATATTGAAACAAGTCGACTTGATCGCCGCGGAAGATACGCGCAATACACAAAAATTATTAAATAATTTTGAAATTGACACAAAGCAGATTAGTTTTCATGAGCACAATACAAATGAACGCATTCCAGAGCTACTTGGCTGGCTTTCACAGGGGCAAGATATTGCTCAGGTCAGCGATGCGGGAATGCCATCAATTAGCGATCCAGGGGAAAAATTGGTAGCTGCTGCGATCGATAGTGGTATTCCAGTGGTGCCACTGCCTGGGGCTAACGCTGGTTTAACGGCCTTAATTGCCAGTGGCTTGGTACCACAGCCATTTTATTTTTATGGCTTCTTAGATCGAAAAGCAACAACGCAGGCCGAGGAACTGGCTGAGTTAGCCCAACATCCGGAAACAATCATTTTGTATGAAGCACCACATCGGTTGAAGAAGACGATAACCGCCATTCAAGTGGCGGTTGGTGATGATCGGCAGTTGGTATTGTGTCGGGAGTTAACTAAACGATATGAGGAGTTCATTCGTGGAACGGTTGGTGAAATCTTGGCTTGGCTAGACGATCATCAGCCACGCGGTGAGTTCGTGATTTTAGTGGGTGGAGACCCACATCCGGAGGCCAGCGAGGTGACGGATCCGCTACTGGCATTGTCCGTCGTTGATCACGTTGAAGCATTGATTGAACAGGGATTAAGGCCCAACGAGGCCATTAAACAAGTTGCCAAAGCACGGGAACTTAAAAAGCAGGACGTTTATGCGGTATATCACCATTTGAATGAGGATAATTAATGACCAAGGAAAATCAATTTACTGAAACGCATCAAGTCACCTATTATGAAACCGACTTAACAGGACAAGTGACGTTAGCCATGTTGGTTGATATGGCCGTGTTAGCTTCTTATGATCAGGCAGAAGCATTGGGCGTTGGCACGCAAGCAATGCTTAAGCAGGGATTAGGCTGGGTGATCACCCAGTATGAAATACAGGTCATTCGATTGCCGAAAGATCGCGAACAGTTGGAGATTACAACTGAAGCTACTTCGAATGATCGGTATTTTGCTAATCGGCAGTTTTTCGTGCGTGATGACGATGGCAATCTATTAGTACATATTAAAGCAGTCTATGTCGTTATGGACTTGGTTGCGCGGCGGATGATTGCGATTCCTGATGCACTGATTGCACCTTATCATGCGCCCAACGTTAAACGCATTCCACGATTACCCCGACCAAGCAAAATTACTGAGGATGAAACGTTCATCACCAACGACTATCATGTCCGCTATTTTGATTTGGACACTAACCATCACGTGAACAATGCTCGCTACTTTGATTGGCTACTCGATCCATTGGGGGAAGAATTTTTGACCAAGCATCGTCTACAGCATGTGACAATTCGGTTTGAAAATGAAGTCCGCTACGGGCATACGATTACTAGTGTTGTGACCACGCCATTAACGGTTGATGGGGCAATTGTCACTAAACATCAAATTGTGGGCACCGGCGAAGCACAGGGTCAGACTTACGCCGAAGCTGAATTAACATGGCTTGTTGCGGAAGCAATGGATGAACCTAATTGAGAAACCGTTTTCGTCAATAATTTGGTGTGCTAAGATAGAATTGTTAATTCAATGTCGGGAGGAAAAATTAATGTCCATTTTAGTCGCAGGTGGGGCTGGTTATGTTGGCTCACACATGGTTGATCGGTTAATTGAAAAAGGAACCGATGTTGTCGTGATTGATAACCTATCTACGGGTCATCGGGCAGCTGTTAATCCAGCGGCTCATTTTTATGAAGGGGACACGCGCGATCGGGACTTTTTGACCGAGGTATTCACGAAGGAAAATATTGATGGTGTCATTCACATGGATGCATTCTCAATTGTTCCTGAGTCCATGAAAGACCCGCTCAAGTATTTTGATAATAATGTTTATGGCATGATCACACTCTTGGAAGTCATGCATGAACAAGGCGTTAAACGGATGGTCTTTTCATCGACAGCCGCGACATATGGTGTACCTGAACGAATTCCAATTCATGAAGATGATCGTAAGGAACCAATCAACCCATATGGTGAAAGTAAGCTGATCATGGAACACATGATTCACTGGTGTGATGTGGCTTACGGAATCAAGTGGGTCGCTTTGCGATACTTCAATGCCGCTGGCGCCAAACCAGATGGTTCAATTGGAGAAGATCACCATCCAGAAACCCATTTATTGCCAATTATTCTGCATACTGCACTTGGCGACCGGGATCATATTGATATGTTTGGTGATGATTACGACACGCCTGATGGTACGAACGTCCGCGACTATGTTCATGTCTTTGATTTGGCTGATGCGCACATTTTAGCGCTCCAATATTTGGCCGAAGATAATGAGAGCCGCGCCTTTAACCTAGGTTCATCGACTGGTTTTTCAGTTAAACAAATGGTTGAGGCAGCACGCGATGTTACCGGTCGTGAGATTCCGGCCAAGATTGGTCCACGGCGTTCTGGGGATCCAGATTCCTTAGTTGCCGATTCAGCGGATGCTCGGAACATTTTAGGTTGGCAGCCTCAATATGATGATGTTCATGAAATCATTAAGACAGCTTGGGCATGGATCCAAAAGCACCCTCGTGGTTATGAAGATAAGTAGCCCTTAATACAACGAAATTGTTAGTTGAGTTTTAACAGGAAACGTCTGACCAAGCGGTACGCTGCTGGGGCAGGCGTTTTTGGTCGACCGTGAATCACACTGCAAAAGTTTAACCTATCAATCGTCTAAGTGACTAACCTAGTAAAAGTAGATGTTTTTCGCCGATTGTGTCTAACTAGGGCAAATGCTGGTTTTGTGTTAAGATAATGGCTGTTTAAGAAACTATGTAAATGGAAAGTTAATTGATGAAGGAGATCCATGAAGGTATTAGCATTTGATACGTCCAACCGGCCAATGAGCGTGGCTTTATTAAATGACGATCAGGTGGTGGCAAAGCAAACGACGGCCACACAACTTAACCATAGTGTTCAGCTGATGCCAACGATCTCGGCGTTAATGACTGAACAAGGTTGGCGCCCACAAGATTTGGATCGGGTGGTTGTCGCGGATGGTCCCGGCTCTTATACGGGATTACGAATCGCGGTGACAACCGCTAAGACGCTGGCAGCCACGTTAAACCTTGAACTGGTGGGCGTTTCGAGTTTAGCAGTAATTGCTGCTGGTGCACCAACCACAAAGCAACTGATTAGTCCGATTTTTGATGCACGGAACACGCAGTTATACGCCGGCGTTTATCGATTCGTTGAGGGGCAATTGACTTCAGTGATTGATGATCAACATACGGATATTGCCAGTTGGCAGACGACGCTGCGTCAGTTAGGTGAGCCAATTACCCTCATTGGTGAAACCAGCCGTTATCAAGCAACTTTCGATGAGGCATTAGGCAATCAAGTAACTTATGTGACTGGTGACGCCAATTTACCTGATGCTGGGCGCCTCGGTTTGTTAGCGCGGCACTTGCCACCAGTGCAAGACGTGGATCAATTCATTCCCAATTATTTGCGGTTATCGCCTGCTGAAGCCCAGTGGGCCGCTGCTCATCCAGGAGAAAAGCACACGGATTATGTTGAAGAAGTGTAAAACTGCATTGGAACAATGGTATCGGCATCACTTTGCCCGAGAAGTGCGGGAACAGCAAGCCGAAGATCTGGATATCAAGAACCATCATTTGACGATTCGTGACACCCAGTATTTTTTAGGGCGCGCTCAGTTTCCTGATGTGCCGGAAATTGTTGAAGTGGAGCGGGCGGTATATGACGGCAAGACGCCCTGGGATGCTCAGGCGTTTGCCAATGAATTAAAACGAAAACAAGACCGTTTGTATTTGGTTATTCGCAAAAATGATCATTTATTAGCTTTTGCGGGTTGCTCTTTTGATTTACAGCGGCAAGATGCACATATTACTAATATTGCGGTCTTACCTGATTGGCAAGGCAATGGTCTGGGCGAATTTTTAATGCGTACTCTAGTTCGTAAAGCGCGCCATATGGGGATGCGACAAGTGACCCTTGAAGTTCGTAAGAGTAATTTGCGTGCCCAACAGCTTTATCAAAAATTAGGTTTTAAACAGACCGGAATTAAACGCGGTTATTACTTTGGCGACCATGAGGATGCCTTAGACATGCGATTATCGCTGAGTCCATCGGTTGAGAATCATGACCAAAGCTAGGGCACAATTGACTGTATTTAAACCAACTGATCCATTAGCTGGTGCAAAAATAATTTTTGAGCTCGCTCAGGCGGCCTATGCAACGGGGGCACCATGGCCACTGGCCGTGATTGCCGAAAATCTTGTGGCGCCGACGAGTCAATATTGGCTCGCCCAAGTAGCCAATCAGCCGGTGGGATTTCTCAGCGGCGGGCTTGTGATTGACGAAGCTGAGCTGACTAATGTTGGCGTAGTTCGGGATTGGCAAGGTCATGGAATTGGTCGGCAACTCATTTTGCAGTGGTTGGCGACGCTACCTGAAAATACGATTGTTACCCTAGAGGTGCGTACGCACAATCGCGCGGCAATTGGCTTGTATCAAAGTTTGGGCTTCGCTAAAATTGCCACGCGAAAGCGCTACTATAACCGACCGGTTGAAGATGCCCAGATCATGCAACTTATACGAAAGGATCATCATGTCGGAGACAAATGAACGTGAATTAATTTTGGCTTTTGAAACTAGTTGTGACGAAACTAGCGTGGCGGTTGTCGAGAATGGCAACCGGATTTTAAGCAATTTTGTGGCCACCCAAATTAAGAGTCACCAACGTTTTGGTGGCGTTGTTCCTGAGGTGGCTAGTCGCCACCACATTGAGGAAATCACGATCGGCATTCAAAAAGCACTTACTGAAGCACAAGTTACACCAGCTGAGCTGACGGCGGTTGCCGTCACTTACGGCCCGGGACTAGTGGGGTCACTGCTAATTGGGGTGACTGCTGCGAAAACCTTTGCTTTCGCTCATGAATTACCGTTGATTCCAGTTAATCATATGGCTGGGCATATTTATGCGGCTCGCTATGTGGAACCATTGGTGTTTCCTTTATTAGCCTTACTTGTTTCCGGCGGTCATACCCAAATTGTGTTTATGAAAGCGGCCAATGAATTTGAAATCATTGGGGATACTAGAGATGACGCAGCTGGTGAAGCTTACGACAAAGTTGGTCGCGTGCTTGGGATTGAGTATCCGGCTGGTAAAGAGTTGGATCGTCTGGCTCATTTAGGTCAAGATACATTTAAATTTCCCCGAGCGATGATTCATGAAGCTAACTATGATTTTAGCTTTAGCGGTCTTAAAAGTGCGTTTATTAACACAGTTCACAATGCAGATCAACGCGGCGAAACGCTCAATCGAGAAGACTTAGCGGCAAGTTTTCAGGCCAGCGTGGTGGATGTGTTGGTAGGCAAGGTGCTTGCGGCTGTACAACGTTATCCTGTGCGCCAATTAGTTTTAGCCGGCGGGGTGGCTGCTAATCACGGCCTTCGCGAAGCGTTGAGTGAGCAATTGCCTAAAGTGGTGCCCGACACCCGATTAGTGGCAGCTCCATTGGCTCTGTGTGGCGATAACGCTGCTATGATTGGCGCTGCGGCGCATGTGGCGTTGACACAAGGCGTTCGCGCAGACATGACCTTGAACGCCGATCCAAGTCTAGAATTCACTTGGGCGGCTGGTGTGGAAGCATAATCGTCGCCGCTCTCGGCAAAAAAGGATGAAATCGCGGACTCGTTCCGAGATTTCATCCCTTTTTTGATCAGATTATTTGAGTTTAAAAACTGTGCAGCTAGTAAAGTTGGCGAATCACCAGCTCACTAGTGACCGGACTTTTAATCTAAATGATGGCTCTGGTTGAATTGCTCCAACGCCTCACTGGCCGCTGTCCACTGTTGTTCGATTGTGTCATTTTCTTTATTAAGAGTATCTAGTTCATGCTGTAAATCGGTCAATTTGCCGATATCAGCAGCGTTTTCAGGCGCTTGCATGGTGGTCGTGACTTGATGGATTTTGACATCTAGCTGGTCAATCTGCTCTTCCAATGCGTCGACTAAGCGCTGATGCTTGCGCTGATCACGTAGGTCGGCCTTGCTAGCTTGGTAGGCTGTGCTAGCGGCGTTAGTCGTGGCCTGTTGATTAGGCTCACTGGGCGTTTGCTGACTCAAGGCAGTTTGATAGTCATCATAATCGCCCTCAAACCAGCGGGTACCATTAGCAGATAGTTCAACGACTTCAGTTGCGACTTGATTAATAAAGTAACGATCATGCGAGACGAACAAGACAGTCCCCATAAAATCGTTAAGCGCTTCTTCAAGTACTTCTCGTGAATCAATATCTAAGTGATTGGTCGGCTCATCTAAAATTAGGAAATTGTCGTGGTCAAGCGACAGCTTGGTTAAGGATAAACGAGCGCGTTCGCCGCCACTCAATGCGCTAACGGGTTTAGCGACGTCATCACCAGTGAACAGAAAACTGCCTAGCAGCGTCCGAATTTCGCGCTCTGCCATGGTGGGATGTTCATCCCAAATTTCATTTAAAACGGTCTTTTCATCGTGGAGAACCGCTTGTTCCTGATCATAATAGCCAACAGTGACATTGGCCCCAATTTTAACCGTGCCCGCTAAAGCTGGGCGTTGCGATAAAATGGTTTTTAAAAGCGTCGATTTGCCGACCCCGTTTGGGCCGACAATACCGACCGCGTGCTGTTTAATAACATTAAGATCAATATGGCTTGCTAAAGGTGCCCCCGGAGCATAGCCAATTTGCAAGTCAGCAACTTTCAAGACTTCTTTGCCACTGTCATGCTCAGGCTGGAATCGAATGCGAATCGAACGATCATCATCTTTGGGCGCTTCTAAACGATCCATTTTGGCTAATTGTTTGCGACGGGCCTGCGCTCGTTTTGTTGTGGAAGCGCGCACGATGTTTTTATTGACGAAGTCTTCCAACGCACTAATTTGGGCTTGCTGTTTGTCAAATGCCCGTTGCTGTGTTTTGATGCGCGCTGCCTTTTGTTGTAAATAAGCGGAGTAATTTCCTTTATAATGAGTGAGCGTACCTTGGTTCATGTCATAAATATTTGTCACCACATGATCCAAAAAGTACCGATCATGAGAGACAACAAGGACAGCTCCAGGGTAACTCTTAAGATAATCTTCCAGCCAAGACAGCGTTTGAATGTCTAAATGGTTAGTTGGTTCATCTAGAATCAGCAAGTCTGGTTGCTGCAATAAGTACTTTGCTAAGGCTAGCTGGGTTTTTTGACCACCAGAAAATTGCATGACGTTGCGATCATACGTGTCTTCATCAAAGTGAAAGGCATGTAGAACACCACGGATCAGCGCTTGATAGCCATAGCCATTGTGGTCGCTGAAATCTTGCTGTAGTTGATCGTATTCGTTTAAAAAGCGCTGATAAGCTGGACTTTGATGGTCTGCTGAGGGGTCCGCAATTAGTGTCTCTAATTCGCGCAATCGCTGCTCTTGTTGTCGTTGCAAATTAAAGACAGTGAGCATCTCGTTCCAGACCGTATTATTTGAAGTTAACCCGGCGTCTTGGGGCAGGTATCCGATGGTAACTGCTTTACCAGTGGCGATGGTGCCGGCGTCCGGTTCATTTAAGCCCGCAATCATTTTTAACAAGGTTGATTTGCCAGCACCATTGCGACCAACTAAGCCAACGCGTGCGTGATCTTCAACCGTCATGGAGACATTTTCAAATAAGGTCTCGGCGCCGAAACGACGCGCGACTGCTTGTACCTGGAGAACATACATGGTCGAAAACTCCTTTATTTATCAAACGATTTCATAACTACCATTCTAGCATGTTGAGCAAGGAAGCGGCATGGATTACCAAGGGGTGCACTGATTTAGCTTGTGAAACAAAGGGCTGGTAAAAAATTAATAACGATGGTGATCAAAGTTCGTGATTTTAATTAATATCAGCGACATAAAGTTTTAGAAAAAGGATAATCAATTTTAATGCTGTTGCCTCAGGGTATACTAGGGTTTCCTCAGGGCATTTGATAAGAAACTTTGTGAAAAAAACGGATAAAAGAATGAATTCTACTTCACAATAAGTGGCCCTATGCTATAATTGGTCTACACATTAGTTTCACAAACGATACTAATTGAACAAAAAGGAGTGAACCGCCGTGGCCGAACAACGAATCCCACGTGCGACAGCAAAACGGCTGCCGATCTATTACCGCTATTTAAACATTTTATTGGACGCGGATAAGACCCGCGTTTCTTCAACTCAGTTATCGGAAGCTGTTAAAGTCGACTCAGCTACTATTCGTCGCGACTTTTCATACTTTGGTGCCCTCGGTAAAAGAGGCTACGGTTATGATGTTGCCAAGCTCATCGAGTTCTTTAAAAAAATCCTGAATCAAGACCAATTAACCAATGTTGCGTTAGTTGGGGTGGGGAACTTGGGCCATGCGTTATTGAATTTTAATTTCCATCAAAATAGCAATGTTCGTATCAGTGCAGCTTTTGATGTTAATGACAATATCGTGAACACAGTTCAAAGTGGTGTGCCAATTTATCCATTATCAGAAATGGGTCGTCAATTGCAGGATCAACAAATCTCGATTGCGATTGTAACGGTTCCAGAACGTACTGCGCAGGATGTGACCGAACAATTGGTAAAAGCCGGTATCAAAGGAATTTTGAACTTTACACCACGTCGCTTGTCGGTACCTGATTCGGTCCGGGTTCAAAACGTTGATTTGACTAATGAATTACAGACACTCATCTATTTCATTGATCATTATGCAGAGATTGTGCCAACTGAAAGTGAACCAGAATAGTTAGTTAAATATAAAATGATGAACGTCGGTTGCTCGCTGTGTGCAGAGCGACAGACGTTTTTTTCGACTTAATTATTGGGTTTACCAGTAGCGATCAATCATCAATTAGCAGTGTGGACGATGAGCTGCTAATTTTTTTGACTAACTTTGACCAAAAGTCTTGCATTCAGAATCAGGGATGGTTATTATAGACCTTGTTGTTAGCACTTAGACATCAAGAGTGCTAAAAGCGTTTATTTCAACGAAAATTATTGGAGGGATTAACGTGTTAAAACCATTAGGAGATCGCGTTATTTTACAAGCTTCTGAAGAAGAAGAACAAACCGTTGGCGGTATTGTCTTAGCAAGTAATGCGCAAGAAAAACCAACGACTGGAAAAGTTATCTCTGTCGGTGCTGGCCGAGTGTTGGACAGCGGTGACACAGTTGCACCATCCGTTAAGGAAGGCGACACAGTGATGTTTGACAAGTATGCCGGCACTCAAGTGACTTATGACGGTGCAGACTACCTAGTTCTCCATGAAAAAGATATTGTCGCAATCGTTGAATAATTTCGACCTAAATTGCGTAAGTAAAGACGAAATAAAAAATAGTTGAGGTGGAAATTCACATGGCTAAAGATCTAAAGTTTTCTGAAGATGCCCGCAGTTCAATGCTTGCAGGGGTTGATAAATTAGCGAACACGGTTAAGACCACACTTGGGCCAAAGGGTCGTAACGTGGTGCTTGAACAAAGTTATGGTTCACCAACCATCACCAATGATGGTGTAACAATTGCGAAAGCGGTTGAATTGGCTGACCATTTTGAAAACATGGGTGCGAAATTGGTTGCTGAAGTTGCTTCTAAGACCAATGACATCGCCGGTGATGGGACGACCACCGCGACGGTGCTCACACAATCCATTGTTAACGAGGGTATGAAGAATGTGACCGCCGGCGCCAACCCTGTTGGTATTCGGACTGGGATTGAAAAAGCAACCAATGCAGCCGTTGATGCTTTACACAAGATGAGCCACGACGTTAAGACTAAGTCAGATATTGCTCAGATTGCTTCGATTTCCGCTGCGGATCCAGAAGTTGGTGAATTAATTGCTGACGCAATGGAAAAGGTTGGCAATGATGGTGTTATCACCATTGAAGAGTCTAAGGGGATTGAAACCACTTCTGATGTCGTTGAAGGGATGCAGTTTGACCGTGGCTACATGAGTCAATACATGGTTACTGATAACGACAAGATGGAAGCTGACTTGGACAACCCATACATCTTGATTACGGATAAGAAGATTGCTAACATCCAAGACATTTTGCCACTACTGCAATCAGTTGTTGAACAAGGCCGTGCCTTACTGATTATCGCCGATGATATTACTGGCGAAGCCTTACCAACGTTAGTCTTGAACAAAATGCGTGGGACGTTTAACGTCGTTGCTGTTAAGGCGCCAGGCTTTGGCGACCGGCGCAAAGCACAATTGGAAGATATTGCCGCTTTGACTGGGGGTACCGTGATTACTGATGACCTCGGTTTGAATTTGAAAGACACCACGGTCGAGCAGTTGGGCCAGGCTGGCAAAGTCACCGTTACTAAAGATAACACGACGATCGTTGAAGGCGCTGGTAACAAAGCCGACGTTGACGAACGAGTTGCCAACATTCGCACGGAGTTAGAAGCAACGACTTCTGACTTTGACAAAGAAAAGCTACAAGAACGTTTGGCTAAATTATCTGGTGGGGTCGCACGGATTAATGTCGGTGCTGCAACTGAAACGGAGTTGAAAGAACGTCGTTACCGGATTGAAGATGCGCTGAATGCTACTCGTGCCGCAGTTGAAGAAGGTTTCGTTTCAGGCGGTGGTACTGCATTGGTTAACGTTATCGAAGCAGTTGCTGCCCTGAACGAAGAAGGCGACGTACAAACTGGGATCAACATTGTGCTACGTGCACTTGAAGAACCAGTTCGTCAGATTGCTGAAAATGCCGGTAAAGAAGGCTCAGTGATCGTTGAAAAGCTGAAGTCACAGAAACCAGGGATTGGTTACAATGCTGCAACTGATGACTGGGTGGACATGGTTGACGCCGGGATTGTTGACCCAACCAAAGTAACCCGTTCAGCTTTACAAAACGCTGCTTCTGTTTCCTCCTTGCTGTTAACAACTGAAGCTGTTGTGGCTGAAGAACCAAAGCAGGATAATGGTGCTGACGCAGCCGCTGCTGCTCAAGCTGCTCAAATGGGCGGCATGATGTAGACAACACATCAACCAGCATGGTCGATTCAAATGAGTTAAATGGACAAGGTGCTCACCAATCTTAGTTGGTTGAGCACCTTGTTTGTATATAATTATTTCATCGATTTAATGCGATCTTGGTTTTATCTAACACCGCTTAGGTTGGTCAAAATAACGGATGTGATACTGCTTATTTTTGTTGTCAATTGGTGTTCGACAACAATGACTTGTTTGAGACTATTTTTTCACATGGCCTTTATTCAAAATCTAGTGTAAGATAAGTTAGCTGAAAGCCGCAGAATATTGCTGGCTTTTTTGACGTTTGTGGACGAGAAATTCGTGGCGCAAACGCGTTGTCGGTAACTATAATTTATAGAAGGCAGGTGCGGCCTTGTACCTGCCAAAGGGAGTTTCGAAATGTGGCGGTATTTAAAGCGGTTGCTCATTGGTAAACCGCTAAAAACTTTGGATGAAGGCGGTCAAGCACTGACTAAATTTAAAGCTTTGGCTTTGCTTTCATCAGACGCATTATCCTCTGTTGCATATGGGACTGAACAAATCACCACGGTGTTGGTCACGTTGTCAGCAGCTGCCATTTGGTTTTCCTTACCAATTGCAGGTATTGTCCTCATTTTGTTGCTGGCGATCACGTTGTCTTATCAACAGATCATTCACGCCTACCCATCAGGCGGGGGGGCTTATGTGGTTGCGACAACTAATTGGGGCCGTCCAGCAGGACTAGTGGCCGGGGGATCCTTATTGGTGGACTACATGCTGACGGTGGCCGTTTCAGTGACATCAGGTACCGAAGCGATCACCTCCGCGATTCCAGCTCTGTATCATCATCAAGTTGCAATCTCGATTGTCATCGTCTTATTCGTGATGACACTGAATTTGCGCGGCATGAGTGAATCAGCCAACTTCTTGACGATCCCGGTTTATTTCTTCGTGGTCATGATTTCAATCATGATTATCGTGGGAATCTACAATATTGTGACTGGTCAGATCACCTATCATGCCACGGCGGCAGTTAGGGCTCCCGTCCAAGGAATGACGGCATTGCTCTTTATTAAAGCCTTCAGTTCAGGTTCATCTTCATTGACTGGGGTGGAAGCAATCAGTAACGCGGTGCCAAACTTCAAAAAGCCAAAGACGAATAACGCGGCGGCAACCTTAGCCATCATGGCCACGATTCTTGCGTTCTTCTTCGGTGGGATCACCTTTATCAACTATTGGTTGGGGATTAAACCGATGGCGACTCAAACCGTGCTTTCACAAATTGGTGTCGGCATTTTTGGTCACGGGTTGATGTATTACTTGTTGCAAACAGCCACTGCGATGATTTTAGCCGTTGCGGCCAATACAGGTTTCTCGGCGTTCCCTATTCTGGCTTTTAACTTAGCTAAGGATAAGAACCTGCCTCATGCATACATGGACCGCGGTGATCGATTAGGGTATTCCAATGGAATTATCACCTTAGCCGCCGGTGCAATTGCACTAATCGTGATTTTCAATGCTCAGACGACGTTGCTGATTCCGCTGTATGCGGTTGGGGTCTTTGTCCCATTTGCTTTATCGCAATCAGGGATGATTATCCATTGGCGTCGAGAGCAGACTGGTTTTTGGCAAGGAAAAGCCTTTATTAACTTTGTGGGGGCCTTTATCTCCGCGGCCATTGCGATTTTCTTGTTTGTCACTCGTTTTGGCAATGTCTGGCCTTACCCGCTTGTGATGGCCTTACTTATGTGGGTTTTCCATAAGATTCACCAACATTATAAGACGGTTGCTGAACAATTAAGGGTTGCCGAAAACATTGAAACTGCGCCTCATCACTATGATGGTGCGACCGTGATTGTTTTGGTTTCTAACGTGACTCGAGTCACCAAAAATGCGATTGACTATGCGGAATCAATTGGGGACTATGTCATTGCGATGCACGTGTCCTTTGATCAAAATCCAAATAAGGAAAAAGAAACGGTCACCGAATTTAAACGTGATTTTCCTAATGTTCGGTTCGTTGATATTCACTCATCGTATCGTTCCGTTTCAGGGCCGGTTTTGCGTTTCTGTGACGTTATCGCCAAACGCGCAGCTGAGCGTAATTATACGACGACCGTTTTGGTCCCACAGTTTGTACCGCGACGACCATGGCAAAATATTTTGCATAACCAAACAAGTCTACGGTTAAGGTCCGTATTGAATTCACGAGAAAACATCATCGTTTCAACCTACAATTATCATTTGAAACAATAAGCATTTGTTTCATTGAAGTCAGACAATGAGTTTAGTGCATGACGAAGCTTATAAAAAGAAAATCAGGGCGATGCTCAGGATTAGCTAAGCCACAAGAATCGGGCTTGTGTCGCTTGAAAAAGAAGTGAACGGGACAAAGGTCGACAAGTGACCTTTGTTCCGTTTTTTTGGTAGTTTAGCGATATTTACACATTGTTTACGTAAACGATACCACTTCATCATGGTCGTTTTACATTGCCTCCGTATGCTTAAAGTACCGAGTCAGTTGTTGCTGATTCCGGCAATAAGAGAGAAGAGGTTGAACCATGAAAAAAGCAGTTTTAGCAAGTGTACTGGGGTTGAGCTTAGTTATGACGTTGGCAGGATGCGGATCAGATAAAAAAAGTAGCGCTGCGCAAGCTGATCAAAAGCTGTCGGGGAAAGTAGTTGCCGTTGGCTCAACTGCTTTACAACCATTAGTGGAGCAAGCTGGTCAAACCTTTCAAGAAAAAAATAACGGTGTGACCATTAACGTTCAAGGTGGAGGTTCTGGTGCGGGCCTCGGTCAGGTTGAAAAAGGGGCGGTCAATATTGGCAATTCAGATTTGTTTGCCGAAGAACAAAAAGGACTTGATCATACTGGTATGAAAGATCATAAGGTTGCAGTTGTTGGGATGGCACCAGTTGTTAATAAAGACGCCGCTGTGAAAGATATTAGCAAACAACAGTTGATCGATATTTTTACCGGTAAAATCACGAACTGGAAAGAGGTTGGGGGGACTGACCAAAAGATTGTGGTTATTAACCGCGCCAAAGGGTCAGGGACCCGAGCAACATTTGAAAAATATGGGCTTGGTGGCGCACAAACAATGCAGAGTCAGGAGCAGGATTCAAATGGGACTGTTCAAAAAATCGTGGCGACGACGCCTGGGGCCGTTAGCTACTTAGCCTTCTCCTATGTCAAAGACACATTACAACCGTTATCGATTGACCATGTCGCCCCAATTGACGCCAACGTTTCGACAAACAAATGGCATATTTGGTCGTATGAACACATGTATACCAAAGGTAAAGAAAGTGCGACAACTAAGGCTTTCTTGACCTACATGACGAGTTCGTCAGTTCAAAAAGGGTTAGTGAAAAAATTGGGCTATATTCCATTGACGAGTATGCAAGTCAATCGAACGGTTGATGGTGCAGTTCAGGATCGTAAATAAGCTGCGCTAATTTCAAATCAAAAACGATCATGTGATTTCTTCACTGAAGTCACATGATCATTTTTTATTGATAAGGAATCCACGCGATAGTTGGCGTTGTCTCGAGAATTTTTGCCCGGCCGTTGGTTTGATTCATTAAATCAGTTTCAAAAGTTTCATCTGACGATTCGAGTAAAAGCGTTAAGGTAACCGCCGCGCCATAATCGATATGATCAATGTTGACAACTCGCTCACTGATCCAATTCATTAGCGGTTCAGCTTGATCATAGCTGAGGGAGATTTGATACGCGATTAATGATTGTCGTTGCAAACGCGGAGCTTGATTGACTACGAGACTTGCCGAGCTGCCGTATGCACGAATCAGGCCACCAGCGCCTAGTTTGATGCCGCCAAAAAAGCGTGTGACGATGATAATAACGTTGTGTAAATTGTCATTCGTTATAACATTTAGCATTGGGGACGCAGCTGTGCCACTTGGCTCACCATCATCGCTTTGCCGGGTGATTTCATTATGATCGCCTAAGACATAAGCGTATACATGATGGGTGGCTTTAGGCAGCGATGCCTTAACCTTGTCAATGACTTGATTGGCAGCAACTTCAGAAGTAATTGGCGCAATGGTAGCTACGAACCGTGATTTCTTAATCGTTTGTTCGGCAGCGGTTTGTTGAGCAACGGTAATTAAAGCTGGCTGATCCATTGAGATTTTCTCCATTAATTTAAGTCGGTCTTCCGTATGTTATTAGGTAGCTAATGGTTCGAAATTGGAAGGGGAACGCGATATGCAAGCTGAGTTGTTATATGGCCGTCAATTGACCATCACTGATTTACCTAAGGATGCTGATGTGACAAGCGTTAACCAACGTCCCAGTATGATCGAACGTGGTCGTTGGATTATTTGTCAACGTTGCCATGAACGTTCACTGAAACAACAAGTTCGTTTACCGGCAGGCGGTTATTATTGTCCGGCTTGTTTCATGCTGGGCACAGTTCATAGCCAGCAACCATTGTTTTCGTTGCCTGAGCCAAATCATTTCACACCGGTGGCCCAGCCACTAACATGGCGTGGCACCTTGACCCGGTTACAAAAACAATGCGCGACTGAAGTTAGCCATGTGTTTGAGCAAAATCGACGCCATCTGTTATGGGCGGTAACTGGCGCGGGGAAGACAGAAATGCTTTTTTTTGGTCTGGCTGATGCGATCCGTTTGGGTAAGCGAGTTGCGATCGCTTCACCGCGAGTGGATGTTTGCTTAGAGCTATACCCGCGCTTGCAGGCGGCTTTTGCCGAGGTGCCTATTGCATTATTGTATGGTCATCAAACGAAACCGTATCAATATCGACAAGTCACAATCTGTACGACTCATCAACTACTGCGATTTTACCACGCCTTTGACGTATTGATTGTGGATGAGGTGGATGCGTTTCCGTTTGCACAAAATCCTCGCTTGGGCTTTGCGGTTCAGCAGGCCGTTAAATCACAATCAGCGTTACTCTATTTAACAGCTACGCCTAGTCGGGAGCTCTTGTGGGAAGTTCGTCGAGGAAAACTGTCGATTAGTTATTTACCGTTACGATTTCATGGACATCTATTACCAGAGATTCAGTTGCGATTGGCCTTACGTTGGCGTGCCAATTTAAAACGGGGCAAATTGCCTAGACAGTTGTTGCTGATGATTAAGCAGTGTTGTGAACAGCAGCGGCGTTTTTTACTATTTGTCCCTCATGTGAGTCAATTGGCACCGATAGCAACCATTATTCGGCAAAGATTACCATCGGCTAAGTTTACAACCGTTCATGCCAGTGATGAACAACGATCGGCCAAAGTGGTGCAAATGCGCGAGCAAAAGCTGGATTTTTTGATTACCACCACGATTTTAGAACGTGGGGTAACCTTGCCGGAAATTGATGTTTTTGTTTTAGGCGCTGATGATGATGTGTTTTCCAGCGCGGCGCTGGTTCAAATGGCTGGGCGCGCCGGTCGCAGCGCCAAAGATCCGACTGGGCGCGTTATCTTCTGGATTGCCGAGCAAACACTTGCACTGAAACGAGCCCGGCAACAGATTCGGCTTGTGAACCGAAAAGGACGGCGATTACCAGAATGACAGTCTGCTTGATGTGTCAGCGTCCGATTCAAACCTTATTTTCGTTAAAAATGCTGCTGCACTGGCAAAAATTAGTTCAACCGACTATCTGCGCGACCTGCTGGCAGCAATTCACACAAATTAATCACCAACCACGCTGTCCACAATGTGGGCGTGTGCAGGATTCGTCAGCGATTTGTTATGATTGTCAACGTTGGCAGCGAGTGTTAGTGGATCCGATGATTAAAAACCAAGGATTATTTATTTATGATACAGCGATGCATGATTTTATGGTGCAGTATAAATTTCGTAGTGCTTTACACTTAGCCACCATTTTTACAGCGACAATTGCCCAAACGATTGCGCAACAAGCGGTGGATATCGTGGTGCCAATGCCAGTTGCTGAGACAACTTTTGCGCAACGTGGCTTCAATCAGACGACAGCATTGCTCGCTCAATGTCCTAATGTCGTTTCAGCTTTGGCCGTGATTGACCAGGACAAAGGCCATCAGGTTAGGCGCGATCGGAAAAATCGAATGAGCGTGTCTCAACCATTTGGATTAGTGGATGATCTTCGTGCACAATTACATAATCAGCGTGTGCTGATCTTTGACGACGTGTACACAACTGGTCGGACCATGCAATTTGCCGCCCAAGCAATCCGATCTGCTCAACCCACATCAATCACAAGTTTGACGCTGGCTCGATGAAATTGTTCATCGAAACACGCTCGCTAGACCGGATCCCTGTGTCCAACCAATGTCACTACTAGGAGAAGCTCCCCCTCCCTGTCTGTGATTTCCAGTTGTTGTTCAAACTCACCCGTGGCTCACATTCTGGTGTAAACGCGTGAACTAGACCTGAGTTCTGTGCCCAACTAAGCATTACAACAGGGCAAGGACCGCCCAATTGCAATGATCTGTTAGTGCTCGAATTCAAAGCGGCCTAGTTCACACATTCCCTGAGAACGATATTAATTGAGAGTTCATCTTTGGTTGGGTATAATAGGGTTACAGATAGCGATAGAGTGGTCCTAACGTTATCGGATCAATTGCCATAAAAAGACAATTGAATTGGCGACGCGACATTCGCGTTTAAGCCTCCGCGAAAGCGGGAACTTAGTTCGGAAGGGAGCGAAGTTTTATGTTAGATGTACAGACTCGTGGAGAAAACATCTCAGTAACCGATGCACTCAGAGACTATGTTGAAAAAAAGGTCACCAAGTTGGAACGGTACTTGGATCCTAACGTAAATGCGGTTGCCCATGCAAATTTGCGGGTGTACCCAGATAAAACAGCGAAAGCTGAAGTTACCATCCCACTTCCATATTTGACGCTACGCGCTGAAGAAACATCGGACGATCTATACAAGAGTATTGATACGATGTCCGATCGGCTTGAACGACAGATTAGAAAGTACAAGACTAAGGTGAACCGTAAGTCCCGTGAGAAGGGTTACAAGGGCTTAGACTTCCGTCCAGAAGAAGAAGCTGCGATGACGGCGCAACCAGAGACTAGATTTGACGTCGTCCGGACCAAGAGCTTGCAATTAAAGCCAATGGATAATGAAGAAGCTATTTTACAAATGGATCTGTTAGGTCATGACTTCTTTATTTACGAAGACGCAGAGACAAATGATGTCAATGTTGTTTATCGGCGTAATGATGGTCGGTATGGTTTGCTGCAAGCCGGCGCTAACGAATAATTCAATTAAAATCAATTAGAAGCTGCGGTTAACCACCGTGGCTTTTTATGTTGCTGGATAAGAATAAATCACTTGTGGCGCTTGTCATATTTACCTCTAATTTTAAATTGTGTCACTTTTCATTCGCCGACGAAAATGATAAACTTAGAATTTGATATACTGCATTATTTGTAACGTTTAATGAGGGAAGGAAAAGTTACAACATGCCAAATGTCTTACAGAGATGGGTTGAATCTGACGCCCGTAAAATTCGACGGCTCGGTCATGTGGCTGATCAAGTGATGGCCTATGAAGATGAGTACGCAAAATTAAGCGATGAAGAATTACAAGCTAAAACACCAGCGTTTCAAGAACGCATTAAAAATGGTGAATCTTTAGATGATTTATTGCCAGAAGCCTTTGCCGTTGCTCGTGAAGGGGCCAAGCGGGTCTTGGGCTTATTCCCATTCCGGGTTCAAATTATGGGGGGGATTGTTCTCCACCGTGGTGATATTGCCGAAATGAAGACTGGTGAAGGGAAAACATTAACAGCGACGATGCCCGTATACCTCAATGCATTGGGTGGCAAGGGTGTTCACGTGGTGACAGTTAATGAATATTTGTCGGCTCGTGATGCTACAGAAATGGGTGAGCTTTATAATTGGCTTGGCCTGACAGTGGGGATCAATTCATCAGAGAAATCGTCTGAAGAAAAACGCGCGGCTTACAATGCTGATATTACCTATTCCACCAATGGGGAAATTGGTTTTGATTATCTGCGTGACAATATGGTTGTCTACAAAGAGGATCAAGTTCAGCGTGGGCTTAACTTTGCCATCATTGATGAAGTTGACTCAATTTTAATTGATGAATCGCGGACCCCACTGATTATCTCCGGGGGCGCCACGACAAGCTCTAGTTTGTATGAACGGGCGGATCGTTTTGCCAAAACACTGCGAGAAAAGAGCGATTTTAAGGTCGACTTGGAATCCAAGACAGTGTCTTTGACAGATGAAGGGAATCGAAAAGCTGAAGAATACTTTGGCTTGGATAACCTGTATGACACGGAAAATACCGCCTTAACGCACCATATTGACCAGGCTTTACGGGCTAACTATATCATGTTCAATAATATTGATTATGTGGTGCAGGAAGGCGAAGTCATGATCGTGGACTCATTTACTGGGCGGATCATGGAAGGTCGTCGCTTCTCCGATGGATTACACCAAGCCTTAGAGGCAAAAGAGCACGTCGAGATTCAAGAAGAGTCGAAGACGATGGCCAACATTACGTATCAAAACTTGTTCCGGATGTACAGTAAACTTTCAGGAATGACCGGGACAGCGAAAACCGAACAAGAAGAATTCCGCGAAATTTACAACATGGAAGTTGTCACGATTCCGACGAATCGACCAGTTGCGCGTAAAGATGAGCCTGATTTACTTTATCCAAGTTTGAAGAGTAAGTTCAAAGCGGTGGTTGAAGAAATTCAACGCCTGCATGAAAAGGGTCAACCCATGTTAATTGGGACCGTGGCCGTGGAAACATCTGAATATCTATCTCATCAATTGGATGGGTTAAAGATTCCTCACAGTGTGCTAAACGCGAAGAACCATGCTCGTGAAGCCGAAATCATTATGAACGCCGGTCAAAAGGGCGCAGTTACCATTGCGACGAACATGGCCGGACGTGGGACCGATATTAAATTAGGACCCGGCGTCAAAGAATTGGGTGGTTTAGCGGTCATTGGGACCGAACGACATGAGTCACGACGGATTGACAATCAATTGCGAGGCCGTTCTGGTCGTCAAGGAGACCCGGGTTTTTCACAATTTTATTTGTCATTAGAAGACGACTTGATGTTGCGATTTGGATCTGAACGGGTTAAGGCCATTTTGCAGCGAATGAATGTAGAAGATGACGATGCAGTGATTAAGAGTCGTTTGATCACCCGACAAGTTGAGTCAGCGCAAAAACGAGTCGAAGGGAATAACTACGATTCGCGGAAAAACGTCCTGCAATATGACGATGTTATGCGCGAACAACGGGAAGTCATCTATAAGCAACGGCAATTAATCATTACTGAAGCCAACGACCTGAAATGGGTCATGATGCCGATGATTGAGCGAACTGTCAACCGGATCGTCGATATGCATACCAACGGGGACCAAAAGAACTGGGAACTGGACAATATTGTCGATTTTGCCACAGCGGCGATGGTTAACGAAGATGTCATTACGACAGAAATGTTAGCTGGAAAGAGTGCCGACGAGATTAAGGCGCTCTTGATGGACCAGGCCAACCGGGTCTTTGAAGAAAAACAACAGCAACTTTACGATCCTAATCAGATGCTTGAATTTGAAAAAGTGGTCATTTTACGTTGTGTGGACTCGCATTGGACTGATCATATCGACACCCTGGATCAATTGCGTCAGTCGATTCAGCTACGTGGTTATGGTCAGCTGAACCCGTTAATTGAGTATCAAAGTAACGCATTTACGATGTTTGGGGAAATGATCTTTGATATTGAATATGATGCGACGCGTCTGTTCATGAAGAGTGAAATTCGCCAGAATATGGAACGTTAATTTAAGGATATGTGGCAACCGGAGACTGGATCACTTGAGGCTCCGGTTGTTGTGCGATTAAGGGTCAAAAATTCACAGAAATAAGGAGTGATTGAAATGGAATTAGCCGAAGCTCGGCAAAAATTAGCCGATATGCAACAACAAATCACGAACTTTAGGGGGTCACTTTGACCTCGAAGCCCTGAACGAAAGCATTGCAGAAAACGAAACTAAAATGGCCGAACCAGATTTTTGGAACGACAATGTGGCCGCCCAAAAATTGATTGATGCGAATAATGCATTAAAAGCGAAGCATGATACATTTATGGAGTTGCAAGATGCAGTCGAAAATTTAGCGGTGACCATTGAGTTATTAGAGGAAGATGATGACCCTGAAATGGCTGCTCAACTGGATACTGATGTGGCAGATACTGCCAAACGACTGCAGGCGTATCGGTTAACCCAACTGCTTGATGAACCTTACGACGCAAACAACGCAATTTTGGAAATTCATCCAGGTGCCGGCGGAACTGAATCTCAAGATTGGGGCCAAAATTTGCTACGAATGTACACGCGGTGGGCTGAACAGCATGGGTTTACCGTGGATATTGAAGACTACCAAGCTGGCGATGTTGCTGGTTTGGATAGTGCGACAGTATTGATTTCAGGTACGAATGCCTATGGCTATTTACGTAGCGAAAAAGGCGTTCATCGATTTGTCCGCATTTCACCCTTTGATTCGGCCGGGCGCCGTCACACCTCATTTGTAAGTGTGGACGTGATGCCGGAGCTGGACGATTCAGTGGAAGTTGATTTAAATCCAGATGATATCCGCATGGAGGTCTTTCGTTCCAGTGGGGCCGGTGGTCAGCACATTAACAAGACGTCATCGGCGGTGAGGCTAATTCATGAGCCGACTGGGATCGTGGTTTCGTCACAGGCCCAGCGGTCGCAATTTCAAAATAAGGCGACGGCGATGGCGATGTTGAAAGCAAAACTTTACGAACGTGAGGAGCAAAAGAAGGCCGAAGAAAAGGCCAAACTTGAGGGAACCCAGATGGAAATTGGCTGGGGATCGCAAATCCGGTCGTATGTTTTCCAACCCTACACCATGGTGAAAGACCATCGCACTAATTACGAAACGGGCAATGCGCAGGCTGTGCTTGATGGTGACCTTGATCCATTCATCGATGCTTATTTGCAGTGGAATTTAAAGCAAAAGAATCCTGAATAGCTTGATTGTGAAGTGCAGGAGAGTGGGACATAACGCTGAATTGAGCGCGAGCACTAGCAAAAAGGGAGCATCTTGAAGTGACCCCCCCCTGAAGCGAACCCCCATAGTTGGACAAAATCCAACTATGGGGGTTTTACTATGACCAAAGATAATTATGAATTTAAAGCAAAAATTGTCGTAGAATACTTAGCAGGCATTTGTCACACGGTTTGACCATGAAGACGTAGTGCACAAAAACAACGAATCGCACCCCTTTTTATAAGTTACGTCCCAAACTCTGTATTTTTGGCGTCCTAAACAACGCGTTGTTCGCCTCAGGATCACTCAGCTGGTTCCGCTCTGAGTGATCTTGTCGAGCTCCACCAGCCTGATCCTTGTGCTTAACCTGTCAACAATAATCGGCAGAAAGCGCCAATCATTGTTGACTAGTTAATGCTTAGGATCACTCAGCTGGTTCCGCTCTGAGTTTATTGCTATACTCTCTGCAGAAGCATGGATGGCACCGATAAGAGAGGATCAAAGCATGAAGCGAATTTTAGTGGTTGATGATGAGCCAAGTATTGTGACATTGCTCCAATATAACTTGGAACAGGCTGGTTATACGGTGGACACTGCTACCACGGGAACGGATGCTTTAACTAAAATCAGCAGCAACGCTTATTTTTGTGTGTTGCTCGATTTAATGCTCCCTGAGTTAGACGGTATGGAAGTTACCAAGCGCGTGCGACAGGCTGGTAATGACACACCTATTATTATTGTCACAGCAAAAGGGGAAGAATTTGATCGCGTTTTTGGGCTGGAAATTGGGGCCGACGATTATGTCACCAAGCCATTTTCGCCACGAGAGATTCTAGCACGGATTAAGGCGGTTACGCGACGTGGTGAACGAGTTGCACCAACAGAACAGCAATCCGTGCGAAAAATTACAATCGGGGATTTGTCGGTTGATGAAGATCGTTTGCGGGTGACGCGATCCGGAAAATCAGTTGTTTTAACGCCAAAAGAATTTGAATTATTAGATTATTTAATCCATCGGCAAGGCCGCGTCTTGGATCGGGAAACTTTGTTAAACGGCGTGTGGGGATTTAACTATGCCGGCGACACGCGCATGGTAGACATGCACATCAGTCATCTGCGGGAGAAAATCGAAACGGACCCTAAGCATCCGCGATATTTAAAAACAGTGCGGGGTTTTGGGTATCAATTTGGAGATTAAAGCATGCGAACGTTTAAATTACGATTATTGGTAATTGCCGGACTGATGAACTTTATCTTACTGATAGGTTTGTTGGTCACTAGTAATTACGGGCAGGCCAGTCAACGCGGCTGGGTCATCACTGGTTTGGTTATCGGAGCCATGTTAATCGAATTGGGGATTATTTGGCGGTTAGTGGCTGCTCAAGAACGGGTCGTGCACGACCTAACGACCCAAGTTATGCAACTAACCGTACCGGATCAAACGCATCGCATTTTACTGCCCGCCGATCATGCCTACGCGGATTTGGGCCAAGCAATCAATATGGCTGCTGAAGCTTTGCGTCACCAAAGTCATGTCTTTCAGCGTCAAGAAAATGAGCTAGATAATTTATTGAAATATTTACCGGTGGGGGTCATGGTCGTTGACCGACGGCGACAAACTCAGTTAATGAATCCAATGGCCGTTCAATTACTTGAAACCGAGCAATTGCCATTACCACACTTGTATACGCAAGATATAAAACAATATGACTTAACCGCTCAAATTGAGGCAGCGTTACGAGAACAAGTTAATCGTCGTCAGACGTTGACCCTCACATTACCAGCCACCAAGCGGACATTAGAGGTTTCAACGATTTATACAGAACCGCGTCCTTATCATCCACAGGTATTGGTGCTGCTTTACGATTTAACCGAAGTGGCGCGAATTGAGCAGATGCAGGTTGACTTTGTGGCGAACGCTTCTCATGAATTAAAAACGCCGCTTACTGCCATTACGGGTTTTTCGGAGACGCTATTGGCTGGTGCAGATATGAATCCGCAAAAACGTCGAGAGTTTTTGACAATCATCAATGATCAAGCGCACCAGTTGATGCTATTGATCGAGGATGTTTTGTCTGTGTCGCGATTGCAGAATCCAACCAAACGAGCATTGATTATGACACAAGTTGATGTTAAGCCGTTAATTGATCAACAGATTCAGTTACAAAGCCAATCGATTCGCCGCTGTTCATTAACCGTGGTCAACGCCATTTCACCACAGTTTAAAGTCCAGACCGATGCAGCTAAATTTGATCAGATTGCCAATAACTTGCTGTCAAACGCGATCAAGTACAATCGAGATGACGGGCAGATTACCATTGATGCCACGGCCACGCCGACTGGTTGGCAGTTGACGGTTACTGACACTGGTCGAGGTATGACGGTTGAACAACAAGAGCGGATCTTTGAGCGTTTTTATCGAGGAGATCCTTCCCGCAATAAACAACGCATTCCTGGTACAGGCTTGGGACTGGCGATTGTCAAAGAGTTGACAGAGTTATTAGGCGGACACATTAGCGTTAGTAGCCAACCCGAGGTGGGAACCACCATGACGCTTCAATTTCCCCTAAAAAATGAGTAAGAATTTCCCGGTTATCATAGCGTTTGCGTTAGCATTTAGTCAGCAATGGCAGGGCTAGGGCAGACGCTTTTTCATATTTACAAAACCTTTACATAACATCCTTAGCTTCTTTACATTGAGCCGTTAAACTTAGTTAGAGTTGATGGGGAGCAATACGTGGACGCCAAACGTGTTTATTTCCGCATTGATTTCAGGAGGTTACTATGAATAAACGACAGTTTTGGTTGGTTGTGTTAGTCGTTGGCATCGCCGGACTTTTAACAGCCGGCTACCAAACACGCCAGCGTGCCATGCGCGACGGCTCAATTACCGTCGTCGGTTCGACCGCGTTACAGCCATTAGTCGAAGCCGCCGGTGAACAATATGCAGGTGATCACTTAGGCGTGTTTATCAATGTTCAAGGTGGTGGATCGGGAACAGGACTTAGTCAGATTCAGTCCGGTGCAGTAGCCATTGGGAATTCTGATGTCTTCGCGGAAGAACAAAGTGGGATTCAGTCAAAACAACTCGTCGACCACCGTGTCGCGGTGGTGGGAATCGTACCTATTATTAATCCTAAAGTTGGTGTGACTAATTTGACGACGACGCAACTGCAACGAATTTTTGATGGCACCTATACGAATTGGCGTCAACTTGGTGGGGCCAACATCCCCATTACCATCATTAACCGAGCACAGGGGTCTGGAACCCGGGCGACATTTGAGCGTTGGGCCTTGGCTGGACATCAGGTTAAAACAGCACAAGCACAAGATTCTTCGGGGATGGTTCGCTCAATTGTCAGTTCGACACCAGGCGCCATTAGTTATGTCGCTTTTTCCTACGCCGATAAATCAGTGAAGAAGGTCGCTTTAAATGGCGTTAGGCCAACGAATCACAATGTGACTACAGGTAAGTGGCCAGTGTGGTCTTATGAGCATATGTACACCAAAGGACAACCAACCGGTGTGACGAAATCATTTCTTAACTATATCCAATCACCACGGATTCAAACCACGCTAGTTCAGCAACTCGGGTATATTAGTATGTCCCAGATGCAAATCAAACGCAGTGTTAGTGGTGAAGTGACACCAGTTCGCTGAGATAAATAAGGGGTAAGAGAGAAATGGATAAAATCAAAGCTGCCTTACAGCAGACCTCCCAAGCGACACGAACCGAGCGTCGCGGACGAGTGATTAGCTTTTTAGCGCTATTGTTAATTCTGGTTGTCGTGGTCGCTATTTTCTGGTTCGTGGCCGCCAAGGGATTAGCGACTTTCTTTGAAAACCATGTTAACCCGTGGAACTTTTTGACTGGAAAAACCTGGGATCCATCGATATCCGTTCACGGGAAACCACAAGTTGGTGCATTACCGATGATTGTTGGCTCATTTTTAATCACGCTATTATCAGCTGTCGTTGCGACCCCATTTGCAATTGGGACAGCGGTATTTATGAATGAGATAGCTCCTAAAAATGGTGCTAAGATTCTCCAACCAGTCACCGAATTGTTGGTTGGCATTCCATCGGTCGTTTATGGATTTATCGGCTTAAGCGTGGTGGTTCCGTTTGTTCGTCATACATTTGGTGGTAGTGGCTTTGGAATTCTGTCAGGAACGTTTGTCTTGTTTGTCATGATTCTCCCAACGGTGACCTCAATGACCGCCGATACGTTAAAATCAGTTCCTCGTTACTATCGTGAAGCCTCATTGGCGCTGGGTGCGACCCGCTGGCAAACGATTTATAAGGTCATTTTACGGGCAGCCACGCCAGGGATTTTAACGGCCATTGTCTTTGGCATGGCGAGAGCTTTCGGTGAGGCACTGGCAGTTCAGATGGTAGTTGGCAATGCAACGTTATTACCGCACAACCTTGTTTCGCCATCATCGACATTGACGTCTGTGCTGACGGAAGGGATTGGTAACACGGTGATGGGCAGCCTACAAAACAACGCTTTATGGTCACTAGCTTTAGTCTTACTCGTCATGTCACTGGTATTTAATGTCGTGATCCGCTTGATTGGCCGGAAAGGGGCGCTTCGCTAATGAACGCAAAGACAGCAGATAAAGTGGCAACTGGCATTTTTTATGGTATTGCGGGGGCCGTGATTCTGATCTTGGTTTTCTTGTTGGGCTATATTTTACTAGCCGGTTTTCCTAAACTCACGTGGCAATTTCTCACCACGCCAGCTAAGGCCTTTAGTGCCGGTGGGGGGATTGGGATTCAGCTCTTCAATTCATTTTACTTACTCATCTTAGCGATGCTTATTTCATTCCCGATCGCATTAGGCGCAGGCATTTATTTGAATGAATATGCGCAGAAAAATTGGGTTACGACGTTGATTCGTTCCGCAATTGAAATTTTAAGCTCGTTGCCATCCGTTGTCGTCGGTTTATTCGGTTTCTTACTTTTTGTTGTTCGATTCAAAATGGGCTTTTCAATTCTTTCCGGTGCTTTGGCGCTAACATTCTTCAACTTACCACTGCTGACTCGCAGTATTGAGGGATCCTTGGCAGCAATTCCCAATTTGCAGCGAGAGGCAGGACTAGCATTAGGCCTATCACGATGGGAAACGGTCACCCATGTCATTTTGCCGGCAGCGGTACCCAGTATTTTAACTGGTGTTATCTTGAGCGCCGGTCGTGTTTTTGGCGAAGCTGCAGCTTTGATTTATACGTCTGGTCAATCAGCACCGGCTTTGAATTTTGCGGATTGGAATCCGTTTAATATTGCCAGTCCCTTAAATCCAATGCGTCCTGCCGAAACCCTAGCCGTCCACATTTGGAAAATCAACTCAGAAGGTATCATGCCAGACGCCAGTGCTGTTTCCGCTGGTTCTTCAGCCGTGCTAGTGTTGGCAGTGTTGTTATTTAATATTTTGGCTCGTTGGGTTGGCCAACGCGTCTATCGACATTTAACGGCGGCGGATTGATTCGAGGAGGAAATGGTTATGATGACTGAACCATCAGCAGCTACAACGCAGGCACCTGAACGGAATATTTTTCAATTTGATGAACAGGAACATGAAATTGCACTCTCAACCCACAATTTGCATGTTTATTATGGCGACAATGAAGCGCTCAGCGAGGGTGACTTACAGTTTGAACGCTACAAGATCACCGCGTTAATAGGGGCGTCGGGTTCAGGGAAATCAACTTTTTTGCGGTCACTTAATCGGATGAATGACGGCGTTGCCCGAGTTGATGGACAAATTATGTATCGGGGCTTAGATATTAATAGTAACCAGATTGATGTTTATGAGATGCGCCGACATATCGGGATGGTGTTTCAACGACCTAATCCCTTTGCCAAGTCAATTTATGACAATATCACTTTTGCGTTAAAGCAACGTGGCTTGCGAGATCGTCAGCAACTTGATGAAATTGTCGAAACGTCCTTGCGGCAGGCTGCCATGTGGGATCAAGTCAAAGATGAGCTGCATAAGAGCGCTCTTGCTTTATCAGGTGGACAACAGCAACGCTTATGTATCGCCCGGGCAGTTGCGATGAAGCCGGATATTTTATTACTGGACGAACCGGCAAGCGCGCTAGATCCAGTGGCGACCTCACAGATTGAAGATACGTTACTGAAGCTAAAGGAACATTATACGATTATTATCGTCACACATAACATGCAGCAAGCCGCTAGAATCAGTGATTTTACCGCTTTCTTTCACCTAGGGAAGGTTTTGGAATACGATGAAGCGCGCAAGATCTTTACCCGCCCCAAGGTTGCCATCACTAACGATTATATTTCAGGGAACTTTGGTTAAGTCGAAATTGCGTTGATCAAATTGCAGGTGGTCATGAGAGGAGAATGACATGGCAACACCCATCATTGAGACTGATAACTTACATTTATTTTATGGCCAAAAAGAGGCATTAAAGGGAATCAATTTATCTTTTCAAGAAAAGGGAATTTCGGCCTTGATTGGGCCATCAGGCTGTGGCAAATCGACCTTTTTGCGCAGCTTGAACCGGATGAATGATCTCATCGATGGAGTGACGATTACCGGCAATGTCTTGTTTAAAGATCAAAACATTTATGCGCCTGGTGAAGATATTGTGGCTCTTCGAAAACAGGTCGGTATGGTCTTTCAACAACCCAATCCGTTTCCCTTTTCGATTTATGAAAATGTGGTTTATGGATTACGATTAGCCGGGGTGCGTGACAAACAAGTTTTGGATGAAGCTGTGGAAAATAGTCTTAAGCAGGCGGCTGTCTGGGACGAAGTTAAAGATGACCTCCACAAGAATGCGTTGGCACTTTCAGGTGGGCAACAACAACGCATCTGTATTGCACGCGTCTTAGCTGTTTCTCCAGATGTCCTCCTACTGGACGAACCGACCAGTGCGTTAGACCCAGTTTCAAGCCACGTGATTGAAGAAACTTTGTTAAAGTTAAGGTACGATTACACGATCATCATGGTGACGCATAACCTGCAGCAAGCATCACGAATTGCCGATCGTACCGCTTTCTTTTTACAAGGGGAACTCATTGAGGTTAATGACACGAAAACGATGTTTATGGATCCAGCGCGGCAGGAGACTCAAGATTACATTTCAGGACGGTTTGGTTAAATTGGAGCCTAAATAAGGAATAGAGGTGCAAAAAGATGAGACGACTATTTGATGATGAACTAAATGATCTAGACGCTGGATTTACAGAATTAGGGATGCTCGTTTCAGAAGCGATTGGGAAATCAGTGACGGCGTTTGTTAACCACGATCGTGCCATTGCCCAAGCCGTCATCGATAATGACCATCAAATTAATGATCGGGAGGTTAGCCTAGAAAAAAAGTCATTTGAAATGATTGCGTTATATCAACCGGTGACCACAGATCTGCGGGAGATTGTGACCATTTTGAAGGCCGTATCGGATCTGGAACGGATGGGTGATTATGCGCGTAGTGTTGCTCAGTCAACGATTCGAGTAAAAGGCAATAAACGGGTGGCTGTCATCGAGCAACACATTTCTGAAATGGGTCGGATTGTTCAGCAGATGGTCGCCGATGTTTTAGATGCCTATGTGAAAGATGATGATCAGCGTGCACGGCAAATCGCCTTAGTGGATGCTAGAGCTAGCGATTATTACCAACTGATTTATCGTGAGAGCATCGATCAAATGCGGCAAGACCCCGAAGTAGTTGTGGGTAGTACAGACTACATGGCCGTTGCCCAATTTTTGAAACGGATTGGTGATTACGTGACCAATATTTGTGAATGGATTGTTTATTTGCAAACCGGGAAGATTGTGGAGTTGAATCCACGTAATACAACTGACACGCAAACTGATGAATAATCGATCTTGCCCAAATTTAAGTGAGCTTCAACTAACAAGCTACCGACCATTAATTCTGACGGTGGCTTTTTATTAAGTTCTGCTGGAGTTAGGAACTTTTTTCAATCAATTAAAATATTTGATAATTTGATCAGACCTTCGTATTAAGTTCGCTGCTGATGTGAGACGATTCAGATGGATGAGTCGGCGGACTTTAAGTAGGACTTGTGCCTTGTCAAAACGTGCTGGTTTTGAAAAATTGGTCAGATGACTTTTAATGCGATAAAATTAGGACATTCAAATTTAAGCGGAAACATTGAGGTGATTAACGTGGCACGGGAAAAATTAACAAAGTCAGCAACTGATCGGTGGATTGGCGGTGTTTTCGGTGGTTTAGGCCGTTTTCTTCATATCAATCCAACCATTTTGCGGGTCGGCTACTTGCTGCTGGCCTTATTCCTACCTCCACATGGCCTAGTAACCTTGTTAGCGGTTGTTTTTTACGCCGTCTTACTTTGGTGGTTGCCAAGTGATCAACACACGAGTGATGCTAACGTCTTCAACTTATTTGGCGATCTATTCAGTGGGCAAAATCGGCCCGATGAAGCTTCACGCCCACGAGGCCGTAAAGAGATCCATGCCGAAGAACACGACGTTCACGATCACCGAGAAAGGTAGGAACGGCATGAAATTTTGGCAACGAATTTTAATTGATGCATTGCTATTCTTGGCGATTGCCGGCTTTTTTAGAAACAGCTTTCAAGTTTCTAGTGTCTGGTATGCCTTAGTGGCTAGTCTTGTTTTAGCAATTTTAAATGCCGCCATCAAACCATTTTTAGTGATTTTGTCACTACCAATTACGTTTTTAACATTGGGTTTGTTTTCGATTGTGATCAACGCCGCCATGTTGGAATTGACTAGCTTCTTTGTTGGCGCGCAGAATTTTCAAATCGCGAACTTTGGCATGGCGATGTTGGCGGCAGTGATTATGTCGATCTGTAACGCAATCATTTCTAGTTACTTTAATGCAGAATAAGGAGGCGATTTGTTATGGCAGATAGTGTGACAGTTCGTGAATTGGTCGAAAATGCCCGCCTCACCGTTTATGACGGGGCCGATTATCTTGATGAACGGCGAATTACAACACCAGATATCTCACGTCCAGGCTTGGAGATGACCGGCTATTTTAATTATTATCCACCGGAAAGAATTCAGCTGTTAGGCATCACGGAAACCTCGTTTTCTAAAAAAATGAGCCACGATGAATTGCTGATGATTATGCGAAAAATGGCTGATCCCAAAACGCCGTGTTTTGTCGTATCAACGAACATTGAACCGCCGGCAGAACTCATCCAGGCGGCGGCTGAAGCGCATATTCCAGTTCTTGGTAGCAAGCAAACTTCATCACGAATTTTGTCGAATATGTCAATTTACCTCAGCGGTGTGTTGGCGAAACGTCAATCAATTCATGGTGTATTGATCGATATCTATGGTTTAGGGGTCTTGATTACCGGTGACTCAGGCGTCGGTAAATCAGAAACGGCCTTAGAATTGATTCGTCGGGGTCATCGGTTAATTGCCGATGACCGGGTGGATGTTTTCCAGCAAGACGAACAAACGCTGGTCGGGGAAGCACCTAAGATTTTAAATCACTTAATGGAAATTCGTGGGATCGGGATTATTGATGTCATGAATCTTTATGGTGCTGGTGCCGTCAGGAGTTCGGCGAAAATCCAGCTTATCGTGCACTTGCAAAACTGGACCACGGATGCGCAATTTGATCGACTTGGGAACGCTGAAGATGAACGACAAATTTTCGATGTGCAAGTGCCAATGATCTCGATTCCTGTTAAAACAGGGCGTAATTTGGCAATTATTATTGAATCGGCAGCGATGAATTTCCGGGCTCGTTCGATGGGCTATGACGCAACTAAGACGTTTGACCATAATTTAAATCAGTTGATTCAGGAAAACTCGAAACGAGATGAAGCCGCCGCTGGTGATTTGCCAACAGCTGGTCAGACTTCGGATGATCAGAAAGCTCAAGGTCACTAAGTATGCAGCGATTAATAATGGGAGCATTGAATCCGATTGCATTACGATTAGGACCTTTGCAGATTCATTGGTACGGCGTCATTATTACAACCGGTGTGTTTATTGCCCTGTGGCTTTCTGTGCGTGAGTCTAAGCGGCGCGGTATTGATCCGGATGACCTCTATGATTTTTTGCTATGGGCCTTGCCAGCCGCATTGATTGCGGCGAGGACCTACTATGTGGTGTTTCAGTGGTCTTACTATCAAAACCATTTAAGTGAAGTTATTGCCATTTGGGACGGCGGAATTGCGATTTATGGTGCGCTGATTGGGGCCGCCATTGTGGTGGTGTGGTTTACCCACTCCCGTGGAATTCCGACATTTCTATTTTTAGATGTACTGGCGCCTACCGTAATTATGGCCCAGGGGATCGGCCGTTGGGGCAATTTCATGAACCAGGAAGCGTTTGGTAAAATAACCACCCTGGCTCATTTACAAGCACTGCATCTACCAGCATTTATTATTACCCAAATGAATATTGAGGGTGCTTATCGAACCCCCACTTTTTTGTATGAATCTCTGTGGGATTTAATTGGTTTTGCTTTGCTGATGGCTACCCGGCACCGCAAGGGCTTGTATCGCCAAGGAGAGGTCTTCTTTATGTACGTTATTTGGTATTCGTTTGGTCGCTTCTTTGTTGAAGGAATGCGGACGGATAGCCTCATGCTAGGTCCGGCTCGTGTATCCCAGTGGCTGTCAGTGGCGTTGTTTGTTGGTGCGTGGAGTTGGTTGATCATTCGCCGACGCCGGCAAGTTCCACTGTACTTAGCGGGTATGCAATCAATGACAAAGTAAGTTTTTGAGGAACCGTGTGGCAAGCGGTCACACTAAAAGGAGGAAGCTATGGCATCACGAATCGCAGTGCTAGGCGCTGGTTCTTGGGGGAGCGTACTGGCCAACTTATTGACTGAAAATGGGCAAACTGTCGCGCTTTGGTCACATAAACCAGCGCAGGTTCAAGAATTAAATGAGCTACATACGAACGCAGCTTACATGCCAGGCTTTGAATATCAACACCAATTGCAAGCGACAACTGACATGGCGAAAGCGATAACAGGTGCTGAGGTGGTTTTGTTTGCCGTTCCAACCAAGGCTATTCGTGAGGTTAGCGCTCAGGCTGCCAAAATCTTAGTCAATAATGGGCAATCGGTTACCGTCGTTCACGCGACCAAAGGACTTGAGCAAAACACGTATAAACGTGTTTCAGAGATGTTAGCTGAAGAAATTCCGGCGGCGCAACGTAACGCGATTGTGGTGTTATCAGGACCAAGCCATGCTGAAGATGTGGCTAAAAAAGATATTACATTGATTACCGCGGCTTGTGAAAATGAGGATGCGGCAAGAAAAATCCAAAAACTCTTTATGAATGCATATTTCAGGGTTTATACTAATACGGATGTGATTGGTGCTGAATTTGGGGCAGCGTTGAAGAACATTATCGCGATTGGTGCAGGGGCCTTACATGGTCTTGGCTACGGTGATAATGCGAAAGCTGCTTTAATCACCCGGGGACTGGCAGAGATTAGCCGTCTAGGGCAGACATTTGGCGCCAATCCGTTGACCTTCATCGGCTTGTCAGGAGTTGGCGATCTGATTGTTACGGCGACGAGTGTTAATTCACGTAATTGGCGAGCCGGTAATGAGTTAGGTCAAGGACAAACGCTAGACGAGGTGATTGAGACCATGGGCATGGTCATTGAAGGTGTGGCAACGACGAAAGCCGCTCATGAATTGGCAATTAAGCGACATGTTGAAATGCCAATTACGGATGCCATTTATGACGTTTTGTATAATGGTGCGGAGGTTCGTTCAGTGATTACGGGTCTCATGCAACGCGAAGGGCGCGCTGAACTCGGTTAATATCGCCAGTCAAAACCGGTCGATCATCGACCAAAACACGAAAGGAATTTGTTGTTATGCAAAAAGTTAGGAAAGCCATCATCCCTGCAGCGGGTTACGGCACGCGGTTTTTACCAGAGACGAAGGCAATCGCTAAGGAAATGCTGCCAATTGTTGATAAACCTACGATTCAATTCATCGTTGAAGAGGCCCACAAGGCTGGCATTGAGGAAATCTGTGTCGTAACTGGGCGAGGCAAACGCTCGATCGAAGACCACTTCGACTCTGCGCCTGAATTGGAAGCAGATTTGGCGAACAAAGGTAAAGATGCTATGTTGGACGCTGTTCAGTCCAGCAATGATAGCAATCTTTACTTTATTCGACAAAACCACATGCGCGGTTTGGGAGATGCGGTCCTGACTGCCAAAAACTTTATTGGTGATGAACCTTTCGTCGTGTTGCTTGGTGATGACTTGATGGAAGACCAAGTACCATTGACTAAACAATTGATTGATCGGTATAACGAAACTGGTGAATCAACCTTGGCCGTGATGCGCGTGCCCCATGAAGAAACCAATAAGTATGGCGTCATTAACCCAGCCCAAGAAGTTAGCGATGGTTTGTTTGAAGTGAAGAACTTCGTTGAAAAGCCCAAGCCTGAGGATGCGCCTTCCGACTTAGCTATTATTGGTCGTTACTTGTTAACACCACAAATTTTCGACGCGTTGGAACAAACCCCTTATGGTAAAGGTGATGAGTTACAATTAACGGATGCCATTGACTTGTTGAACAAGACACAACACGTGTATGCGCATGAATTCAAGGGTGACCGTTTTGACGTTGGTTATAAATTCGGTCTGATTCGGACCAACATTGAATTTGGCCTACGCCATCCCGATGTAAAGGATGAGTTACGGGACTATGTCTTACAGTTGGCCGAGGACATTAAAGCGAACAAACGTTAATTCAAGCGAAGCTTAATTTGATTAATACGCCCCTTCTATGAAAAGGAAGAGACGTATTTTTCATAAAATGATGTAAACGCGCACGCCAGCCCTGCTTCCTGTGCCCAACCAGCAATCACTATCGGGTGCAGCCCACCCGTCCGTGATTTCCAGTTGGTGCTCGGAATCAAGCGGTCTGGCTCACGCTCTAATGTAAACGCGTTCGCCAGCCCTGATCCTTGTGCCCAATCAACAAGCCCAAGTGGGCCAAAAACACCCGTTTGGGCTTGTCCATTGGTGCTCAGGATCACCCGGTCTGGCTCACGCTCTAAACAAAATGATTGTGTTACTTACAAAAAGATAGTAAGATGTACGCATTGACGAGCAGGTAGCTGCGGAAAGGAAGCACAGTATGGCAAATAATTATGATGTCATTGTGATTGGCGCTGGCCCTGGCGGCATGACGGCGGCGCTGTATGCCTCAAGAGCAAATTTATCCGTTTTACTGCTTGATCGAGGGATTTATGGCGGTCAAATGAATAACACGGCCGCGATTGAGAATTATCCGGGCTTTAAGTCCATTCAAGGACCAGATTTGGCGAGTGCAATGTATGAGGGTGCTACTCAATTTGGGGCCGAGTATGGCTATGGTGCGGTTGAATCGATCATCGATCATGGTGATAACAAGACTGTCAAAACGGATACTGATGAGTACACCGCTAAGGCGGTTGTCATTGGGACAGGCTCACAGTATCGCAAACTCGGTATTCCTGGAGAAACTGAATTTTCAGGACGTGGTGTTTCCTACTGTGCGGTATGTGATGGCGCATTTTTCCGCAACAAGCACGTGGTGGTTGTTGGCGGTGGTGATAGTGCCATTGAAGAAGGCATCTATCTGACACAATTAGCTGATAAAGTGACGGTGGTTCATCGCCGTGATCACTTACGCGCCCAACAAGTTGCTCAGGATCGGGCATTTGCGAACGAAAAGATGGAATTTGTCTGGAACACCGAAGTGACCAAGATTGTCGGTGACGATATGAAGGTAACTGGTGTGGAACTCATTAACAATCAAACGGGTGAAACGACGACCATGTCTGCAGATGGTGTCTTTATCTACGTCGGTAATTTACCGATGACGACACCATTTAGTGGCCTAGGTATCACTGATGAAATTGGTTGGATTCCAACTGATGGCGAAATGCACACAAAAGTACCAGGAATTTTTGCGATCGGTGACGTTCGGCAAAAGGATCTACGTCAGATTACGACAGCAGTTGGTGACGGCGGGGTGGCTGGCCAACAAGTCTTCAAATATTTGGAAGACTTGAAAGCAAAGCACGCTGTTGTTTAATGATTGAATGAGTTCAAAACGATAATGCTTAGTTTGATCGGAGAGTGGGATATAACGCCGAATTGAGAGCGAGCACTAGCGAAAAAGGGATCATCTTCCGCACTTTGGAAGGTGATCCCTTTATTGCTAGGCACAGTTCTCAGGCGTTTGTCGCACGTTTTGACCATGGGGACGGGGTGCACAAAAAATGAATTCCAGTGCCTTTTATAAGTTATGTCCCAAACTTGTTGAGCAGGATTTATTCGCCGCGATCCATCGGCGAGATGCTCAGCGCTGACCAGTGAGCGCGTTTAAGAAAGTGTTCAGAAATACCTGACTAACCATCATTTATCACTGAAAGCTCAGATTAGCATAGAATTGTTTGGCTTGTTTCGCGCGAAGGACTTAATGCGGTATACTGAAAACGCATACGAAAACAACATCATGAATGGAGATGCGATTGTGGACTGGAAAGAAACTTATCAGACTTGGACAGCTCAGACCGATCTGGAAGCTCATTTAAAAACAGAATTAACTGCTTTAGCAGGCAACGATGAGGAATTAGAAGACGCCTTTTACCAACCAATGAGTTTTGGTACGGCCGGCATGCGTGGCGTGATGGGACCTGGTATTAATCGGATGAACATCTACACGGTACGGCAAGCAACAGAAGGGTTAGCCACTTACATGGATACCTTGGGTGAAGAGGTCAAGAAGCGCGGGGTGGCGATTAGTTTCGATTCTCGGCATCACTCCACAGAATTTGCTCATGAAGCGGCACGCGTTTTAGGCCAGCATGGCATTAAAACCTACATCTTTGAAGGCTTGCGCCCGACACCCGAATTATCTTTTACGGTTCGACATCTACATACGTTTGCCGGCATTATGATTACGGCTAGCCACAATCCCAAGCAATTTAATGGTTACAAGATTTACGGCGAAGATGGCGCGCAAATGCCACCTAAGGATTCGGACTTAATTACCCGGTACATTCGTCAGGTGACCGATTTATTTGAAATTGCGACCGCTGATGAGACCGACCTAGTCGCGGCTGGCTTAGAAACAGTGATTGGTGAAGATGTTGATCAGGCCTATTTGGATAATGTTGCCACGGTCACGATTAATCACGACTTGGCCCGTGAAGAGGGTAAAGATATGATGTTTGTCTTTACGCCGCTCCATGGAACTGGCCGAATGCCTGGGGAACGTGCTTTGCGTAATGCTGGTTTCCAAAACTTTATCACGGTCCCAAGTCAAGCAGAGCCAGATGGCGATTTTCCGACAGTTGATTTTCCTAATCCTGAATTTCCTGAAGCCTTTGATGAGGCCATCAAATTAGGTAAGGAACATCAGGCTGATATTCTAATTGCGACCGATCCTGATGCTGACCGGTTGGGGACCGCCGTTCGTCAACCGAATGGCGACTATCAACTATTAACCGGTAATCAAATCGCTGCATTAATGTTGCATTACATTTTGGCGGCCAATCAACAGGCTGATACGCTACCAGCTAACGGAGTGGCGGTAAAATCGATCGTTTCAACTGAATTTGCCACGAAAATCGCGGCTAGCTATAACATCGATACGATCAACGTATTGACTGGTTTTAAATTTATTGCCGAACAAATTCAACACTTTGAAGATACCGGTGATCACACGTTTATGTTTGGCTTCGAAGAGAGCTATGGTTACTTAATTAAGCCATTCGTTCGCGACAAGGATGCCATTCAGGCCTTAACGTTACTCGCTGAAATTGCTGCCTATTATCGTCAACAAGGACAGACCCTCTATGATGGTTTAGAGGCGCTCTATGCCGAATATGGTTATTTCCGTGAGCAGACGTTGCAGCAAACCTTTGAAGGCGTTACTGGTCCACAAAAGATCGAAGCAATTATCAATAAATTCCGCACGCAAGCGCCTAAGCACTTTGCGGGGATTGACATTGCTGAGACGGACGATATTGCTAGTGGAATCAAGACCTATGCCGATGGTCATACTGAAGCGTTGACGTTACCCAAAGCTGAGGTTTTGAAATATTGGTTAGTTGATGGCACGTGGATTGCTGTTCGCCCTTCTGGTACGGAACCTAAAATTAAGTTCTATATTGGTACGAATGGCGCCACATTATCAGCGGCTAATCAGAAGCTGCAACAGTTTGTCGATGCAATTAATGCGTTTGTTGCCGATTAAGCCGATCATTTAAAAATAGCTTTGCGTCGTTGAAAGACTGGCGCAAAGCTATTTTTAGCAATGGAATGAAAATTTCGTTGATTTGAGATCCGGATCACGTGCGAAAGTATGTTCGGTATGCTAGAATAGTTTCGCTATGTTAACATGAACAACTTAATTGTGAATTATCAATTAAGCAGAAGAAATACAACCACTCACGCAAGGGGGATGAACAGCCATGATTGAACGACAAGCCGATCGAAAGTTTGATCTTGTTTCAAAATATCAGCCGACAGGTGATCAGCCACAAGCGATTGAACAATTGACTGACGGGATTGAATCAGGGAAAAAGGCTCAGATTTTACTGGGTGCGACGGGAACTGGGAAAACATTTACGATTAGCAACGTGATTGCTAATGTGAACAAGCCAACCTTGGTTTTGTCGCATAATAAGACGTTGGCTGGTCAACTCTATGGCGAATTCAAGGAGTTTTTCCCCAACAACGCAGTGGAATATTTTGTTTCCTATTATGACTATTATCAGCCTGAAGCTTATGTGCCGTCCTCTGATACGTACATTGAAAAGGATTCATCGATTAATGATGAAATCGACAAATTACGAAATGCGGCAACTAGTTCACTCTTAGAAAGAAACGATACGATCGTCGTCGCCTCGGTGTCCTCGATCTTTGGTTTAGGGGACCCTCATCAGTATAAGGATCATGTCATTTCATTACGTGTGGGTCAGACCATTGAACGTAACGATTTTATGCGCAAATTGGTGGATATTCAGTTTGAACGTAACGATATTGACTTTCAACGTGGTCGGTTTCGGGTGCATGGAGATGTGGTCGAAGTATTCCCAGCGTCAGAAGATCAACGGGCTTTGCGGATTGAATTCTTCGGCGATGAAATTGATCGGATGCGCGAAGTTGACGCTTTGACCGGTGAAGTAGTGGGCGATCGGGATCACGTCACGATTTTTCCCGCAACTCACTTCATGACCAATGATGCCATTATGGATCATGCAATTGAGACGATTGGTCATGAACTGGATGATCGGTTAAAGGTTCTTAAAGACCAGGGCAAATTATTGGAGGCACAGCGTCTCGAACAACGGACCACCTATGATATGGAAATGATGCGTGAAATGGGGTACACCAGCGGGATCGAAAACTATTCGCGGCATATGGATGGCCGTCAACCAGGCGAACCGCCCTTTACGTTATTGGATTTCTTCCCGAAAGACTTTTTATTAGTCGTTGATGAAAGTCATGTAACCATGCCCCAAGTGCGCGGTATGTATAAAGGTGATCGCTCGCGGAAACAAATGTTAGTCGATTATGGTTTTCGTCTGCCTAGCGCCTTGGATAACCGACCCCTTAAAATTGATGAATTTGAACAACACGTGAATCAAGTTGTCTACATGTCTGCCACCCCAGGGGATTATGAACATGAACAAACAGATACAGTTGTTCAACAAATTATTCGACCAACTGGGTTGCTGGATCCAACGATTGAAGTTCGGCCGATTATGGGTCAAATTGACGATTTAGTCGGCGAAATTAACAAACGGATCGAACAACATGAGCGGACGTTTGTGACCACGATGACCAAGAAAATGGCCGAAGATTTGACCGATTATCTAAAAGACCTCGGCATTCGGGTACGATACCTTCACAGTGATGTAAAAACCCTTGAACGGACACAGATTATTCGCGATTTGCGATTAGGTAAATTTGATGTGCTCGTTGGGATCAACTTGTTGCGAGAAGGGATTGATGTGCCTGAAGTCTCGCTGGTTGCAATCTTAGACGCGGACAAGGAAGGCTTTCTTCGCAATGAACGGTCGTTGATCCAAACAATTGGCCGGGCGGCCCGGAATGCTCATGGTAGCGTCATTATGTATGCTGATTCGATTACCGGATCGATGCAAGCGGCTATTGACGAGACCAAACGGCGGCGAACGATTCAAGAGCGTTATAACGAAGAACACCACATCACGCCAACGACGATTGTGAAAGCCATCCGTGATAACATTACAGTTGTTACGCCAAGTGGAGATGGGCAAAAGGAAAGTTCACTCAGTGAAGACGATTTTGACAACATGAGTAAGGCTGATCAAAATGCAATGTTGGCAGGGTTAAATAAACAGATGCAAGAAGCCGCTAAGAAGCTTGATTTTGAAGAAGCAGCGACATTGCGTGATACCATCATGGAACTGAAAGCTAAACAATAGTGGTAAGCAACAGCGAATTTTTAACGAGGCAGGACACGAATACATGGCAAATGACAAAATTGTGATTCACGGAGCGCGAGCTCATAACTTAAAAAATATTGACGTGACTATTCCTCGTGACAAATTAGTGGTAATCACCGGGTTATCTGGATCGGGAAAGAGCTCATTAGCGTTTGATACGTTATATGCGGAAGGTCAACGACGGTACGTTGAAAGTTTATCTGCATATGCGCGGCAATTTTTAGGTCAAATGGACAAGCCTGATGTTGATTCGATCGATGGATTGAGTCCGGCAATTTCGATTGACCAAAAAACAACGAGTAAGAACCCTCGCTCAACGGTTGGTACAGTCACCGAAATCAACGATTATTTACGTTTGTTATGGGCTCGAGTTGGGACACCAGTATGTCCAAATGATGGGACGATTATTACTAGTCAATCGGTTGAACAGATGGTTGATCAAGTGTTGGCGTTGCCTGAACGAACCCGGCTTCAAATTTTGTCGCCGGTGGTACGACGTAAAAAGGGGCAACACGCTAAAATCTTTGAAAAAATTAAACGTGAGGGTTTTGTTCGTGTTCAAGTAGATGGTGAAACCTATGACGTTGACGAGGTACCAGAGTTAGATAAAAATAAGTATCACAATATCAATATTGTGATCGATCGGGTGATTGTTCATCCTGATAGTGACAGTCGCAGTCGGTTATTTGATTCATTCGAAGCGGCCTTGCGACTAAGCGATGGCTATGCGACGGCCGACATCATTGATGGTCAACCGCTGCAATTTTCTGAACACTATTCTTGTCCTGTCTGTGGTTTCACGGTTGGTGAATTAGAGCCACGGTTGTTTTCATTTAACGCTCCAGTTGGCGCATGCCCTGATTGTGAAGGGCTAGGGGTGAAACTTGAGGTTGATGAGGACTTAGTTGTCCCAGATAAAACAAAGACATTGGCAGAAGGGGCGATTGAACCGTGGAATCCAATTAGTTCCATGTATTATCCCAGTATGCTGGCTCAGTTTGCTGAACAAAATCAGATTGACATGGAAACGCCTTTTGCGGATTTGCCTAAAAAGCAGCGTGATTTAGTGCTCTACGGTTCTAAAAAGTCCTTTCATTTTCACTATGAGAATGATTTCGGTGGAGTCCGCGATGTGGACGCAGAATTTGAAGGCGTGATCAACAATATTTCGCGGCGTTACCGTGAAACCAATTCTGATTTCACCCGCGACCAAATGCGCCAGTACATGACGGAGTTGACTTGTCAGACCTGTCATGGCTATCGGCTCAACCGGCAAGCCTTGTCAGTTAAGGTCAATGGTCAACACATTGGCGAAGTGTCTGCCATGGCAATCGGTGACGAAGTGCCATTTTTTAAACAACTTGAGTTAAGCGAGCAGAATCGCGTCATCGCTGAACCGATTGTCAAAGAGATCAGTGATCGCTTATCATTTTTGGAAAATGTCGGTTTGGATTATCTAACAATGAGTCGCTCAGCACGGACGCTATCAGGGGGCGAAGCGCAGCGAATTCGTTTAGCGACCCAGATCGGATCTAATTTATCGGGTGTCTTGTATATCCTTGATGAACCGTCGATCGGGTTACATCAACGGGATAATGATCGCTTAATCAGCTCATTAAAGAAGATGCGCGATTTAGGTAACACGCTAATCGTCGTTGAACATGACGAAGATACGATGCGCGCCGCCGATTATTTGATTGATATTGGTCCTGGCGCCGGTGAGAATGGTGGTCAGGTGATGGCCGCAGGGACACCCAAGCAGGTTGAACGCAGTCGTAAGTCCTTAACCGGTAAATACTTATCCGGCAAAGACTTTATTCCTGTTCCGTTAAAGCGTCGATCCGGTAATGGGAAGGCAATTGTCCTGAAAGGCGCGGCTGAGAATAATTTGCGCGATATTGACGTGCGTTTTCCGTTGGGTGAATTAACCGTCGTGACTGGGGTCTCTGGTTCAGGTAAATCGACATTGGTTAATTCTATTTTAGAAAAAGTATTGGCGCAAAAGTTGAATCATAACTCGGCTAAGCCTGGGAAGTACAAGAGTATCGCCGGTGTGAACAATATTGAAAAAATTGTCGACATTGATCAGTCACCGATTGGACGGACACCACGATCTAATCCGGCTACGTATACCGGGGTCTTCGACGATATTCGCGATTTATTTGCTCAGACAAACGAGGCCAAGCTTCGCGGGTATCAGAAAGGGCGTTTTTCGTTTAATACGAAAGGTGGTCGGTGTGAGGCGTGTCACGGGGACGGCATTTTGAAAATTGAAATGAACTTCCTACCTGACGTTTATGTGCCATGTGAAGTTTGTCATGGATCGCGTTATAACTCGGAAACACTTGAAGTGACTTATAAAGGTAAAAATATTGCGGATGTGTTGAACATGACGGTCTCCGAAGCATTGGCCTTTTTCGGAGCCATTCCTAAGATCACCCGGAAGCTACAAACAATTGTCGATGTCGGTTTAGGCTACGTTCACCTTGGTCAATCAGCAACCACATTATCTGGTGGTGAAGCACAACGGATGAAGTTGGCGTCAGAGTTACACAAGAAGGCGAATGGTCGTAATTTTTATATTCTTGACGAACCGACGACTGGTTTACACACCGACGACATCAAACGCTTATTAGGCGTGCTTCATCGACTAGTTGATAATGGCAACACCGTCTTAATCATTGAACATAATTTGGATGTGATTAAAACAGCGGATCACTTGATTGATTTAGGCCCAGAAGGTGGTGCTGGTGGTGGATCAGTGATTGCTACGGGGACGCCAGAAGAATTGGCTGAGGTTTCAAATAGTTATACTGGACAGTATTTAAAACCAGTCTTGACGCGTGATTTGGAACGAACGCGTGCGGCCATGGCTAAAACCAAAAACTAGTAGGCGCTTAATCGCGTTATTTAAACTAAAAGCGGTATTAGGGCGTTGGCAACGATCGATAATGATGAAGCTAATAAGAGCGAACTTTGAATGGTGATGATCCGATCATCGTCTGGAGTTCGCTCTTTTGGGTTGTTTGTCATGTGCGTGGCGCCCACTTTGAAACGTGCGCACCTTCACCTGCGATGGCTTGCGCGCTGATTTTGATTGACTCGATTGCTAGATTTTATCTTTACCCGGTTTGCTAGCGTGCTTGCATCAGACGTTTGGTCTCTGATAAACTGACTTTGATTAAGTTTATATAAGCGTTTGGGGAGAGAATACTAATAAAATGCAATCATCTACACAACTACGACGCTCGTTGGGGCTTTGGTCGGCCCTGGCACTGGTTATCGGCACCGTCATCGGATCTGGAATTTTTTTCAAACAAGCCTCGGTATTGCAACTAACGGGTTCGACTAATTTAGCTATGTTAGCTTGGCTATTGGGCGGATTAATCACACTAGCAGATGGGTTAACGTTGTCTGAAATCGGTTCACAGATTCCAACGACCGGTGGCTTGTATCAATATATGACCCACATTTATGGGGAGTTTTGGGGTTTCCTGTCCGGATGGATGCAAGTAATTGTGTACGCGCCGGCCATCGTTGGCTCAATTGCTGGTTATCTGGGACTGTTGGCCGTAAACTTTTTTGGTTTATCCGCCGGCTGGAAAGCGCCAATTGCGATTGGCACGATTGCTTTGATTGCAGCCTTAAATATGTTAGCTAATCGTTATGGGGCCACCTTTGCTATCGTGACCACCATCTGTAAGCTACTCCCCATCATTGCGATTATCATTTTTGGACTGTTTTTTGGTCATGAACAAGCTTTCGGCGCCACGGTGACCGGAATCCACCATAGCGTTGGTAATTTTGGTGTGGCGGTTTTAGGGACAATTTTCGCCTATGACGGGTGGATTTTGATCACTAATCTGGGCGGGGAGCTTAAACGACCTGAAAAGCTACTGCCGTTAGCCATTATTTTGGGAATTTTAATGATCATAGTACTTTACTTAGGCGTTACCTGGGGGATTTTTTCCTCATTGGCAGCCAATAAGATTAATGCATTGGGACAAAACGCGACCGCGTATTTTGCTTTAAATGCCTTTGGTTCACTTGGCGGGCGCTTGGTCAATATTGGCATTATGATCTCTATTATTGGTGCTCTGAATGGTAAGATGATGTCCTTTCCTCGGATTTACTATGCGATGGCAAACAAACGGCAATTACCATTTGCTAAACAACTTAGCCATTTGAATCGAGCCACCCAGACACCGGTGTTTGCGACGGCAACATTATGGGTGATGACTAGCGCAATGATTCTATTGGTCGATACGGATCGATTATCAGAACTCTGCATTTTTGTGATGTATAGTTTCTATATTGCTGCCTTTATAGGGGTCTTTGTGTTGCGGCATCGGCAAGGTGGCCGGCCAACTGGATTCAGTGTCCCTTGGTATCCAGTGGTGCCAGTCCTAGCGATTATTGGGACCGGTTTTGTCGTGATCAGCGAACTGGTTTTTGATATCGTCGGTACCGTGACCTCGATGGGTTTTATCGCTTTGGGTATACCACTATACTATTGGCTGAAACGTCATTATCAAGGGAAAACGTTTGATTCAACCTTGTGACATAAGTCTATGTGAGACGAACATTGCCTCAATAACGCGCCAAACTCCTGCCATTTTCATCCAACATAAATAGCATTGCTTCCCAAAGTTCGGGAAACAGTGCTATTTTCGGTGGTCCTCGTTGACAAAACAGAGTTATGTCACAGCTGGTTTTGTTTTGGGTAACGGCGGGATTTTAAAATTTACACTGACCAATTGATTGTTTGCTGAAGGCTTTTAATTTTGGTAACAAAAGCGGTCGCATGGATAATCGTCGTTTACGTTGGTGGTAGAATGGGAGCCATCTTAAGCGAGGTGAGGCCGGAATAATGAAAGAAGAGCAGGTTCATTTTAATTGGCGGCGTTGGTGGCTGGTCGGCCTAGTGATCCTAATTGGTGGCATTGGCGTGATTGCGGTGCATTTTGATGCGTCACTATATCAGCAACCCTTGGCGCGAATTACACAGGTGACGAATCATCGGCCGGTTAAACAAACCGATGAATTTGAAAATCAGGATCGTCAAACTAATCAGCAATTAACTGCGGTGCTGATTAATACGCGACATCGTGGTCAAAAATTACACATAACCAATACATTCAGCCAATCAGCGGCGATGGATCAAGCCTATCATGTTGGTAATCAGGTCTTTGTAACCTTACCCACTCACCATAATCCGAGTGTGATTAAAGGAATTAAACGCGATACGACGGTGGCATTCTTAGTTTGGATCATCTTCAGCTTGTTATTGATCTTTATGCCCCGCGCTGGCGGGTTGGCAGTGCTGTCTGTCTTATTGAATGCCGGATTATTTTTTGGGGCAATTGAGCTGGATTTAACTTTAAAGAATGGTAATGTCTTTGTGATCTTTAGTTTTGTTGCTATCGCTTTTGCCTTTTTGACCTTGTGGTTAGTCTTGGGGTGGCGCCGACAAATGTTGATTACCTTTGTTGCAACCTGTTCAGGCACCGCGTTAGCCATGTTGATTAGCCTGATTGTTTTTGCTTTGACTCATGAGCGTGGTATGCATTACGAAGGGTTACAGTATGTGACGACGCTACCAAGGCCCCTGTTCTTAGCGGAGACCTTGCTAGGTTCGTTAGGGGCAGTGATGGATGAATCAACTGATATTGTCGCGACCCTCTTTGAATTACGTCGTGAGCGCCCTAATATTTCTGCACGACAGTTATTTATTTCAGGTCGTAATGTTGGTCGATCAATCATGGGTCCGCTGATTAACGTCTTGTTACTGATTTTTGTCGCCGAAACATTTCCCATGACTTTATTGTTTTTAAAGAATGGTAATAATTGGGGCTATACGTACATGATGAATATGTCATTAGGTGTTATTCAAACCCTGATCAGTGGTTTAGGGATTGTCTTAGCGATTCCGGTGGCGAGCTTGGTGGCCAGCCGATTAATGTCTCGGACAACGCCGGTTAAAGACAGGGGGACGCATGATGACAACGTTTAGTGGATTAGCTTTGATCTTACTCTTAGCGATGTGGCTGGTGGGCGGTAAACAAGGATTTTTAGCATTTATCAGTTTAGGCTTCAACTTTGCGTTGCTATTTATGACCATCGTGCTCATCCAATTTCATCTGCCGCCATTGCCAGTTACGCTCGTGATGGGGGTGATTATTTTAGCGGTTACGATTTTCTTTGGTAATGAAGATGATTACAGCACAACAACTGCCTTTTATGCTGCCGTGGTGGTGATGGTATTACTGATGCTACTCATTATTCCAGTTGAGCACTGGGCCAGCGTGGCTGGTTTTGGCGAAGAAGATAGTGATGATTTAGAGGGAATGTCCTTGTTGATTGGGATTTCGTTCGTCAAAGTCAGCATTGCCACCGTGATTCTCAGTACACTAGGAGCCATTGCTGAAGCTGCAATGGCGATTTCATCTGGGCTATCAGAAATTGAAGAGCAACAACCGACGATTACGGGTCGGCGTCTATTCAATGACGGCATTAACGTGGGTAAGCAAATCATTGGCACAACCTTCAACACGTTATTCTTTGGTTTTTTTGGCGGCTTTCTAGCACTGTTCATCTGGTTTGCTGGTCTGCACTATTCGTGGGGCATGATGCTTAATGATAAAGTGTTCGTTGCTCAACTATCAACAATCTTATTGTCGTTTGTTGGTGTATTGGCGACTGTTCCCGTGACTGCCGCGGTTGCGGGGTGGCGCTGGGAGCATCGCCGCCCGGCGGTAAAGCCAGCTTCTGATGGCCAGCCTAATCAAGAAAAAGAAAAATGACACACCCGGTATGTTATAATATTAGAAACCTGAAAAAGGAAGGATGTCGCATGGCCCAACAGCTAGACTTAGTGATTATTACAGGAATGAGTGGTGCTGGTAAAACGGTTGCCATGCAAAGCTTTGAAGATTTAGATTACTTTGTAATGGATAATATGCCACCGAAATTGTTGCCAAAATTTTGGGAATTAGTGCGGCAATCTGGCAAAGTTAACAAAGTCGCATTAGTTGTTGATTTACGTTCGCGTGAATTCTTTGATGACCTACAAGAAATGTTAGCGATTTCAGCCAGCACCGGTTCGGTGCGGACTTCAGTTTTATTTCTGGACGCATCCGATGGCGAATTAGTGGCCCGATATAAAGAAACTCGGCGCGCACATCCACTGGCGATGGAAGGTCGTGTGCTCGATGGTATTCGTCAAGAACGGGCACTATTGTCAGAATTAAAGGAACGTGCTGATCTGGTAATCAATACCGATGACCTGACCCCTCGGCAACTACGCGAAGAGATTTTTAGTCAATACGCTGATGAACAGGGCCCCGCCAATGAATTTCATATCGAAATTCTGTCTTTTGGTTATAAGTATGGGTTACCAATCGACGCCGATATTGTCATGGATGTTCGTTTTTTGCCGAATCCGTATTATGTGGATGCATTGAAGCCACTAACTGGCTTAGATCAGCCAGTCTATGATTATGTAATGGCTCAACCAGCGACCACGCCGTTTTACCAGCAATGGTTAAGTTTGTTACAGCTGGTCATGCCGGACTACCAACGGGAAGGTAAGACGAGTTTAACCATTGCAATCGGATGTACGGGAGGCCAACATCGATCGGTCGCGATTGCCACTCGGCTCGGTAAAGACTTGGCGGCTGACTATCGTGTTCACGTCAGTCATCGAGATATTAATAAACGAAAGGAAACGGTGAATCGCTCATGACGCAAGCTAATCAACGCCGACCGCGCGTCGTTGTCATTGGTGGCGGTACGGGTTTACCGGTGGTGCTGGATTCCTTACACAAGCAAGATGTTGATGTAACGGCGGTGGTGACGGTCGCCGATGACGGGGGTTCTTCAGGAATAATCCGTAATTATATCAACGTTGTGCCACCTGGTGACATTCGTAATGTGATGGTTTCCTTGTCGAGTCTATCTCCATTAGCTTTGCGGGTTTTTCAGTATCGTTTTGAAGCTAACGATAACTTTTTCTCTGGCCACGCGATTGGCAACTTAATCATTGCGGCACTAACAGAAATGGAGCACGGGGTATTTGGGGCAGTTCAAGAGTTGTCACAGATGATGGCCGTGGATGGCCACGTTTATCCAGTCGCCAATGAGCCATTAGTACTGCATGCTGAGTTTGCCGATGGGACGACGGTTGCTGGTGAGGCGGAAATTACGGCGGCACATCGTCAAATTAAACGGGTCTGGGTGACACCACAGCCTGAAGCTGGGACGAGTGTGGCAACAGCAATGCCAGCAGTCGTTGATGCCATTCTGGCGGCGGATTTAATTGTCCTAGGACCGGGTAGTTTGTTTACGAGTATATTGCCGAATTTGATGGTCAGTAATGTTGGTCAAGCGATTAAAACGACGTCGGCGGAAGTTGTCTATATTTGTAATATCATGACCCAAAAGGGTGAAACGGATCACTTTACCGACGCTGATCATGTGCGGGTGTTAAATGAACACGTCGGCGCCAATTTTGTGGATACAGTATTGGTGAACACGGCTAAGGTGCCGGAAGATTACATGGATTGGAAACGATGGAACGAGGTTTCAACGCAAGTAACGTCTGATCCGGAGGCACTTGAAAAGATGGGAACCAAAGCGATTCGAGCTAACCTGTTGAAGCTGCGTGATGCGGGAGCTTTTCACGACGGTGCCAAAGTTGTGGCTGAATTAATGAAATTATTGAATCATAAAGATCTGAGTTAAATTTAGGAGCGGTGGTGACCAAATGTCGTACGCAAGTGACGTCAAAAAGGAATTGACTGGATTAACCGTGCATGCGGCTAATGGCAAGGCGGAGTTAATGGCGTTAATTCGCGTGAACGGTGCCGTTAATTTAGTGAATCATGCGTTTGTCTTAAATGTACAGACAGAAAATCCGGCGATCGCCCGGCGGATTTATTCGCTTTTAAAGCAATTTTATCGCTTAGAAGCAGAATTGATTGTGCGGAAAAACGTCAAGTTGAAGAAAAATAATATGTATGTCGTTCGGTTACGAACCGGAACTCAGCAAGTCTTACATGATTTACATGTGATGGGGACAGCGGGCATTGAAGAAGTGGTGCCCGCGGGGGTACTAAATGACGATAGCGAATTTCGGTCGTATTTGCGTGGCGCTTTTTTGGCCGGAGGTTCTGTCAATAATCCTGATACTAGTCGTTACCATTTAGAAATTTATTCCCTATACGAGGAACAAAATGAACAAATATGTGAGTTTATGAATCGTTATGAACTCAATGCTCGGATGACAAATCGCCGCAGCGGCTTCATCACGTATCTTAAAGAAGGGGAGAAAATTTCTGATTTCTTGACTTTAATTGGGGCCACTAATGCGATGCTGAAGTTTGAAGATGTTCGGATCATGCGGGATATGCGCAATTCAGTTAATCGGTTAGTGAACTGTGAGACGGCCAATATGGAGAAGGTAGCAACGGCTAGTTCGAAACAAATCGAGAATATTGAATACATTCAAGCTCGGGTGGGGTTGAGTCAGCTTCCCGACAAATTGCAGGTAATGGCCGAAACCCGACTGGCTAATCGAGAAGTTAGTTTAAAGGAATTGGGCGATTTGATTCCGGGCGGCCCAATTTCCAAATCAGGCGTCAACCACCGACTGCGTAAAATAAATGAGTATGCGCAAAAACTACGTGATCGCGATGACTTGTCCGCTTAAATCGACTAAGTGGATATTGGGTTACCAATCAAAAACGGCACCATTTCCCAATTTTAGGGGAAATGGTGCCGTTTCAATCAATCTGGAGAGATTATTAAGACATTTGTTTAGTGCGCAGTCAGTTGGGCGACATTTTCCGGATTATTTAGGAATGTCGCGAGATCAGCTAAGAGACCGGGATGAGTTGGATGCCAATTGAGGGCATTTTGAGTCCAGTCACTACTGGTTGGATTATCTTGTTGAATTCCGTTGGTGAACCACCCAAAGTAGGCTTCAGCGTCAGCTGGTGTTACTGCGGTCACCGGAAGTTTCAAGGCTTGGCCAATCGTGGTGGCAATCGCTTTAACCGTAATCCCAGTTTCAGCGGCTGCATTGTAAACGGCGCCAGCTTCGCCATGTTCTAACGCAGCAACAAATAAATCAGCCGCGTCTAATCGATGAACCGATGGCCATCGTGTCATTCCGTCGCCAACATAAGCTGCTTGACCGTGTTGGACGGCTAACCCGGCGAGTAAGGTACCAAAGCCTTGACGGTGCTCATCGTGAACCGTTGGTGACAAACGAACAGCCATTCCGCGGACACCTGCTTGAGCTGCTTGACGTGCCAAGCTCTCTGACACGGCCCGACCGGTTAACGGTGCCGTGTCCTGTTCTGTTGCCGCGCGTCCAAGATCAGTGACCATTAAGGTGCCTGAGGTATTCACAAATGGTTTGTTGCTGCCGGTTAATGCGGCAAGCATGGCCTTAACCGCTGCAAGATCTTGTGCTACCGCTTCGTCGTAGTGGTTGAAGTCATTATTGTAGCCTAGGTGGAGAACGCCATCAGCCTGTTTGGCGGCCTCAGCTAGGGTTGTTAAATCATCCAAAGTTCCGCGTAATGAGGTCGCGCCTAAGTCAGCTAACACTTGATCACCGTGCGTTGATCGAGATAAACCAGTGACTTCGTGCCCATGTTCAATGAGCTTTTTAACAACAGCCGAGCCGATAAAGCCTGTACCACCAGTCACAAATAATTTCATTTTCGTGTACCTTCTTTGATTTGGTTTTAAATGATAATCTTATCGGCAATGATTATAAACGATAGGTCTATCATAATCAAGTATTGACTTTCAAATAAATCCTAATTATATTCAAAACATGAAAAAGAAAAGTCAGAAAAAGTATGAGGCGATTTTGGATGCGACGGCTCAATTAATCCTCAGTAAAGATGTTGGCGATGTTTCCACAACCGCAATTGCGCAGGCCGTGGGAATTCCTCAATCTAGTATTTATACCTACTTTGATAATCGAGCTGCATTATTAGCCGCATTATTTCTTCGAGAAATAAAAGCACTATATCAAGCTGATTATGACGTTGCTGTGAATCAACCAATTGTTTCGTTATTGCAGCATTATTTGACGAACTTATTTAAATTCGCGTTAGAACACCCAGATAGCATGACCGTGATTGAAAAGCTAAAGTCTGAAATGTGGATTGATGTAAAGACAGTTGCACAAGTTGAAGAGTGGGTGAGTCAAACACCAATTCAGCAGCTACTCGCAGCTAATTTACATAATGGAACTTTTAGATCGGTTGATATTTCATTGGTGCGCAATTTGTTGTTTTCGACGATCAAGCTACATGCCGATAATATTTTAAACGGAGTGTACACCCAAAGCGAGCGACCGTTTAGTGAAGTGTGCGAGTTATTAATCGCTGCCTTAATGAAGTGAAGTCAGCTGTGAAACGCTGATTGACAGCACTGACTAAACAACAAAACCCGTGTTTCCATTTTCAGGAAACACGGGTTTTGTGCGCGTGGCGGGCTACACTAGCCTGTTACCTGTGCCTAGCCTAGCCCGATCAATTGGCAAAGATCGCCAACTGTTCAGGCTTAGCTAGTGCTCGATAACACCCGGCAGGTTTCGCTCTGAATTATTAAATGAATTACTTCATTTCACTGGAGTTCGTCATGATGTGATCAATCAAGCCATAGTCTAAAGCCTGTTGAGCCGTCATGTAGTTGTCGCGTTCTGTATCACGGTTAATGGTTTCAATGTCCTGACCCGTCTTTTCAGCCAGTAATTCGTTAATCATCTTCCGTGTCTTCAGAATTTCTTCTGCGACAATTTCGATTTCAGTCTGTTGACCTTGAGCACCACCAGAAGGTTGGTGAATCAAGATCTCTGAGTGTGGCAGAGCAAAACGCTTGCCTTTAGCCCCAGAGGTAGCCAAAATGGAAGCCATTGAAGCAGCCATCCCCATGACAATCGTTTGAACGTCGGATTTAACGAAGTTCATTGTGTCATAGATCGCCATCCCAGAAGTGATGACACCACCAGGAGAGTTAATGTACATGTAAATATCTTTATCTGAGTCTTGGGCATCTAGAAACAACAACTGAGCGATAATGGCATTAGCCATGTCGTCTTCAATTGGCCCAGAAACCATGATGATCCGGTCCTTTAACAACCGGGAGTAAATGTCATAGGCGCGTTCACCGCGGCTGGACTGTTCAATAACAGTTGGAATTAAAGCCATGATTGAGGCCTCCTTGTAATTTGCGTTGTGAGTTAGTTGGCGTTAGCACTTGAATGCCTGCTCTGCTAATCAACGTAACTGTAGTTTAAACCTTTGGTCAAAAAAGGTCAAACAAAATGCGAGCAATCTGACTAATTTTTTTCGATTACTTATGGTAGCCTTAGTACATCAAGGGTTGAGGAGTAATTTGATGAAGAAAAAATGGTTAACTTGGTCGGTATTTGTTGAACTAACGGAAATTTACACCGCACCATTGAATATTGTTTGGTTTGTCTTGGGGGCAGCGATTGCACAATATCATTATGGCGTTGTCAATTGGATTAATGTTTTGCTATGTTTGATTGATGTCTTTATTTTTGATTTGGCAGTGAACGTTTCCGATAATTATTATGATTATGTTCATGCGGCAGATCGAGAAGGATATGCGTTACATACAAATCCGCTAGGTCGGCTTAAACTGCCATTGAAAGGCGTCTGGTGGCTAGGAACCAGCCTGTACTTAATCTCGGCAATTCCCGGACTGCTTCTTGTCACGCGAACTGGTTGGCCGGTCTTGATCTTTGGGCTCATTGGCTACACCATCGGCATTTTTTATACAGCTGGCCCCTGGCCCCTAAATGCCATGCCAATCTGTGAAGCGGTGGTGGCGTTATCGATTTCTTATTTGATTCAACTGACCTGTGTCTACGTTAGTATCTTCGGGCAGCGCCCGTTCAATTTCAGCGTTATCGCCACGACATTTACCCTATGTCTACCACTGACCTTGATTTTCTTTTTGGTGCAGCTCGCCAACAACACGGCTGACTTGGATGAAGACATTAAAAACCATCGCCACACGTTGGCTTATTTCATTGGTCGAGGCAACGCGGTTAGTTTGATGCGTGTGCTGCTAGTTCTGGGATCAATTTGGCCGCTCGTTAATTTTTTCGGGCATTTGGCACCATGGGAAACATTATTGAGTATGCTTTTATTACCAATCATGTGGCGGGGGATGCAACCGTTTTTTGCGGTGCAAGATAAACGCAAGACTTACATGAGTGTTATTAAGAGCACATCGCTGTTCTTTTTAGGTTATACATTGTTGTTCGCTGCCGGAGTTTGGTTATAAATTTAGCGGAAATGCGCGCAGTTGCGCTTGTCTGTTGATGCTCAGAGTCAAATCTGGCTGGTTCACGCTCTTTCTTAAACGCGCTCACCAGACCTAAGTCCTGTGCACAACCATCAACCACTACCGGGTGAAACCCACCCGTCCGTGATTCCCAGTTATTGCTCGGACTTACCCGGTCTGGTTCACACTTTTTCTAAACGTGCTCACCAGACCTGACCCTTGCGCACAACCAACAACCGTAACCGGGCCAAGTTCGCCCAATTACGATTGTCCGTTGTTGCTCAGGGTCAAATCGGTCTGGTTCACACTCTGATTAACAAAAAAACATTGACAAGAAATTAAAAAGCTGGTATCTTTCTAATCAACATTTAATCATTTGTTTTCATTCCAAGTAGGGACTCGTCTGGGTGTCAGGAAGTCGGTGGTTGCTGCGAACCGATCAGGGCTAGTTTACGAAATACTTGAAAACGACAATGAACGGGCAACTCTGGACCGTTATCCCAGTGAGAGTGAGGTTTTTTGATGGCGCCATTAAAAAACCTAAGCTGGGTGGTACCACGGTTAAAAAATCGTCCCTGTTATGCGACTGCATAGCAGGGACGATTTTTTTGTGAAAAGGTGGGTGTCGAAATGAATGTTGGCCATTGTGGGGGTAATCCGCGATATTAGCAATTTATGATCGAAACTAATGATTGAAAGCTAATTTAGTCAATAAAGCGGGGTTAAACAAATGGAAGAACAAACAACCTTTAAAGTAGGACGCAACGAAGCACTCGTTGTTTTGATCATCATGTTAACTATTATGGGAACCGGGGTCATTGCCTTTGGTTTATCACCACAAGTTCCGGTGATGCTGGTGATGGGCTTATTAATGGCTTGGGGGGTAATCCATCGCTTGCCTTGGTCACATATTAACGATGGTATTAAAGATGGTATTCAAACTGGAATCGTGCCGATTTTTATTTTTATTCTTGTCGGTGCCTTAATCAGTACCTGGATTGCAGCAGGTATTATTCCATCCTTGATGGTGTTTGGCTTTCATCTGATTAGCGTGCAGTGGTTTGTACCCTCGGTTTTTGTGGTATGTGCGTTAGTTGGGAGTGCGGTTGGGAGCGCCTTTACTGTCATTTCTACAGTGGGAATTGCTTTCTTCGGCATGGGAGTCACAATGCACGTTAATCCGGCTTTGGTCGCCGGTGCCATTATTTCTGGAGCGGTTTTTGGTGATAAATCATCACCATTATCTGAATCGACTAATCTAACCGCTGCGGTGGTTGACGCGGATTTGTTCAAACACATTATGAATTTAATGTGGTCTACGATTCCAGCATTTGTGATTTCACTGATTGTTTTTGGCATTATGGGCAGTGGTGAAAAGGGGACGAGTTTGGCCAGTATCAATCGGGTTATTGATGTTTTAGATGCACACTTTACCATCTCTGCATGGGCCATTGTCCCGATTGCTTGCATGTTTATCTGTGCCTGGCGCCGGGTACCAGCAATCCCAACATTGTTTTTAAATATTGGAGTCTCGTTAGTAATGTTGCTCATTGAACATCCTGGAACTAAACTCACGCAGATTGCGGCTATTATTGAGACTGGCTTCGTGTCGCACACTGGGAATAAGGAAGTCGATTTACTGTTATCTCGTGGTGGAATCGCTAGCATGATGGGGACTGTCTCATTAATTGTCCTGACGCTGTCGTTAGGGGGCATGCTCATGGAGTTTGGCTTAATTGATGCAGTGATGATTCCTTTTGCTAAGCATCTAAATACGGATGGTAAGCAAATTACGGCGGTTGTCTTATCCGGAATAGGCGTTAACCTATTCATCGGGGAACAGTTCCTATCTGTGATTTTACCCGGTCGAGCTTTTAAAAAGACATTTGATGATGCAGGTTTAGCACCGGTAGCTTTGGGCCGTGCGCTTGAAGATGGCGGCACAGTGATTAATTACTTAATTCCGTGGGGGGTGGCCGGTGTTTTCGCGGCCAACACCCTAGGGGTAGCGACAATGGCTTTTCTACCTTTTACTTTGTTTAGTTTGCTATCGCCGGTCTTTTCTATTTTAAGCGGCATAACCGGAATTGGACTAAAGCATCAAGTTACCGAACCGTCACCGACGAAGCCCTCAGCAGAAGCAACCTCGGCGGCCAACTAATTTTGGTGATTAATACAACGCCCCAGCAAACTCAGTTTTGAATGTTTGCTGGGGCGTTATCTAATTAAGTTGGTAGATTTAGTGAACCATTACGGTAAATCGTTACCGGCCGCCAAATAAAGATCGTACCATTCTTGAGCCGTGAGCTTAACTTGCTCAGCGGCAACAATTTCTTTGAGGCGATCGGGATTCATAGAACCTACAATGACTTGAATCTTAGCCGGGTGCCGCAAAATCCACGCGGTCGCGATCGCATTTTTGGTCACTTGGTACCGGTCCGCAACTTTTTGCATCATCGCATTTAATTCAGGAAACTTCGGGTTATCAATAAATACCCCAGCAAACATGCCATACTGGTAAGGTGACCAAGCTTGAATGGTCATGTTGTGAAGCCGTGTGTATTCTAAAATACCCTGATCGTGGTCAATGCTACGGTCGTCAGCCATATTGACATGCATCCCAGCATCAATCATGCCTGTGTGCATCAAGGAAAATTGTAGTTGATTGATAAGCAGTCGTTGGTGAACTGAATGCTGCAGGAGTTCGATTTGGGCTGGATTTTCATTTGAAACCCCGAAATGACGGGCGGTACCATCTGCTTGTAAGGTATCTAAGGCAGCAGCAACTTGGTCTGGTTCCATCAGTGGATCTGGTCGATGGAGTAATAAACTGTCAAAGTAATCAAGCCCCATTCGATTTAGTTCTTGATGAGCCGCATCCACTAAATGATCTCGATCAAAGTCATAACGGGCGGGGAATACTAAGCCATCGTGAGAGCGCTGTGGGTCAACCACAATACCGACTTTACCTTGGACATAAATATCAGTTCGCTTGATGCCGGCCTCTTTTAACGCTTGACCGAAAATCGTATCGGACTTGCCTTCCCCATAAATGTCGGCGCCATCAAAGAAATTAATGCCCAGCTCAACAGCGGTCGACACGACTTTAGTGGCTTTCGCAACGGACAACTGGTTCATGCGCATGATGCCCAGACCGATGTTCGATGCATGGATGTCACTGCGTCCTAAGTTAATATAATCCACAACGCTCACTCCTTTTCATTTAATATCATTAGTGTAGCACGAATTAAGGATACCTGACTTTGGCGTGATTCTGAAACTTGATGTAGCTGGATTAAAGGTGGGATGATTAGTGGGAAACATCCGCGAAAGACACGATTTGTGTGGATAATCAGTCATTATTGCTGACCAGGCTTACCTGGGCTTGCTCACACGCTGATTTATTGACGAGTGATTCTTGTGCTGCGCTGATTTTTACCTTGCTCACGTCTGATAAAGCTGGTATAGTGTTACGTGTTATGAACACAGTATTGAGAGGAGAAGGACCATGGCAGAAAAGAAACCATTAAATTCATTCGCCGGTACCCGTCCCGTTGCTAAGCGTCAGCGGCGGATTCGTCGCGAAAAAGAAATTGCCGCAATCCAACGTTGGGCTGCTGGCAAGACGGACACGATCGAAGCAGCGCCAAAAGCAAAGTAAGTTCAGTTATGAACGCTTTTCTGATTGGCTCTCATTTTTACATCAAGAAGCAGTTAGTTTCGCAACGTCGTTATGGCGTTGCGTTTTTTTGTGCTGGTGTTTTTGATTGAGCTGAGTGAAGCTTCGTAAGCGTTGATGTATTTTTGAGCTAATTTAAGAAATTTGGTACAAAAGGTGCTGATCTGTTTCAACCACGTTTACAATTGGACAGGCTGATGAAATAGTAGTAGTTCATTTTGTTTTGGGAAAAGGAGACTAGGCAAATGCTACTAAAGAAGATGCTGCAAAATCGGTTTGTTTGGGTCGCCGTGATTATGGCGATCATTTACCAGTTGGCAATGGTCGGCTGTTATGTGTGGGGATTTAGTCAAGTCTCAAAAAAGTCAGTGCAAATTAACACACAAATTGTGAATCAAGACGCTGGGCCGTTGGGTCAGCGAGTTGGCCATGAACTAGCTAAGCGTCTATCGGCACAGTTAACGCGAGGTAGCTTGACAAAAATTCGACAAAAAATGCGGGATAATCAAGTAGATTTGGCCATTGTTATCCCGAAACATTTTTCTAATCAGATTACTCGGGGAAAAGTTATTGAATTAACCGAACTCAAGAATCAAGGGACACAAATGATTGTCGCTGGGACGGTGCGTGGAATTACGAATACGTTGCCAGAAATCTTAGCCACGATGTTAACTAAGCAAAGGACGCGGCGAAGCTTAACCCAATTGGTGACTCCTATCGTCTTGAAACGATTAGCTGAACAAGGAGTACCTACAGCAGCACAAGTCACAATGGCCCAACCCATTGTTAAAAAACAGGTGAACCATATTTTTAAGCAGATAAATGTGCAAGTCCGGGTGAAGACGCATCGACTTGATCGCGGCCGGAATCAAGCTAGTTGGCAAATGGCACCGATGTTTCTGACAATGGCGGTTTATCTTGGTGGCATGATTGCGACGATGACTTTTGTCAATGTTTTCAATGGATTTCGGGTGCATTATTCGAAATGGCAAACTTTCGCAGCTGTTGTGGGGTGCCAAGTTGTGATGGCTGTGACATCGACAATTGCTGGCGTGGGATTATTAATGTGGTTGCTCAAGTTTTCATTGCCAATTTTTGCTCAATTATATCTGCAAATGATTCTCTTACAGTTGGTCGCAACCAATTTTGCACTCATTCCTAGTATGTTGTTTCAGCCGGCCGGCTTGTGGATCAACATCCCGTTATTGATGGCAGGGGCAATTACTGGAACAGGGACATTGCCCCTGCCAATGTTACCAACGGGATTGAGCTGGTTTCATGCCATCACGCCATTGTATCCTGCGGTCAAAGCGACGAGGCATGTCTTATTTCAAGCCGGTCCTGTGCTAGACTTTGATCGACAATTGTTGGTGATTGGCCTAGTTTCAATAGGAATTTTACTTTTGATCTTGCTGTATTTACCAGGGGAACCTGAACAGATCGACCCTGAGCATGCTTAAAATTGGCCCGTACTAAGTGAATTTTGTTCAAATTATCGCGGATTTGGGATGGTTACGAGTGCATAGAGCCGTTTTATGATGTTAGGCCGTTTTAACCAGCGGACCATAAAACATGGCTAAATTTTCTGAGAATCGCCGTGACTTTTTAACTTAGAATGAATACAATGTAGCAAGGGGGGTGAAGAGATGGGAACTGGGTCAAAGTCAATTTCATTATTCTTTTTAGTCGTATATGGTTTTTTGATTTATTTGGTCTTTACCATGCAAAATATGTTAGCGATGGAAGTTATGGCTGGTGGCATGTTTTTGCAAGCACTGATTGACTGTTGGTGTGCGTTTAGAAAACCCAAAGTACATATTGAGGAGGAGTCATAATGGCTGAACAAAAGGTTTACTCCGATTATTTTTTTGATGAGCCCGTTTTTGATTTACATGATGGTGGGTATGTGCGGCTGTCACTTCCAGACGTTCCGGAAAAGCCGTTGGCAATTCCAGCGGCCTTGCAACCAGATCGTGTTGAAGGCAACGACGTGTGGTATACCGTGGCTGCTCGCACCGGTGAAACCCAGATCCTGCCCGGCGTTAAGACCAAGACTTGGGGTTACAATGCTGATTTATTGGGCACCACCATTGTTCTGAAAGACGGCGTGCATTATCACGTGCATATTGAAAACCAATTGCCAGAAGTCACCACATTACACTGGCATGGGTTAAACGTTCCTGGACCAGTCACGGATGGTGGTCCCCATGCACCGGTTTATCCAGGCGAAAGCCGTGACATTGACTTTACGCTAGATCAACCAGCGCAAACTGACTGGATTCATCCGCATCCTTGTCCAAACACGGCGCGTCAAGTGTGGAATGGATTGGCCGCTGCGGTAGTCGTCCAGGATGAGATTGAAAGTCAATTGCCATTTCCACGAAACTATGGGGTGGACGATATCCCAGTGATCCTTCAAGATCGTACGTATCACGATAATCAACTTGATTACGATGCTGATTACGATGTCGATGGAACCTTAGGGCAATATCCACTGGTTAATGGGACGATCAATGGCGTTTTCAAGGTCACAACTCAACGGGTTCGCTTACGTATTTTAAACGGTGCCGATCGGCGTGAATTTCGGCTTCACTTTGGCGACCAGCATCAATTTACTCAGATTGGTTCTGATGGTGGTATTTTACCAGCCCCAGTGCAATTAACTAAATTGATGTTGACTGCCGCGGAGCGAGCCGAAGTCATCGTCGACTTTGGTGAGTACAAACCTGGCGACCGCGTCCAATTATTCTCTGATGATGTGCCATTGATGACGTTTGAAATCGGGGCGTTTGCGCCAGATGATACGGTATTGCCGGAACACTTGGTTGATATTGCTGATTGGCAGCCGACGCCTGGATTAGCGATCGAAAAGACAGTTATGTCTGGAATGGACGATGAAGTCCGTCTGGATGGCAAGTTGTTTGATATGCAACGGATTGATCGTAAACAAAGACTCGGCGATGTGGTCGACTGGGAAGTCACGAATACCAATGAAATGGATGGTGGAATGATTCATCCTTTCCACATGCATGGTTGTCATTTCTTAGTCTTATCACGAAACGGCCAAGCCCCATACCCTAATGAGCATGGTTTTAAGGATGTGGTTGGGGTTAATGCAGGTGAAACAGTGAAAATCCGTGTGCTTTTCGATGTACCGGGTGTCTTTATGTATCACTGCCATATTCTGGAACATGAAGATACGGGGATGATGGCTCAAATTGAAGCTTATGATCCGGAACATCCACAGACGTATCATTTATTAAGTATGGATGAGATGAATCATCCACATCAGGCTTAAACCTTCATGATGGCCAACGAAAACGCGGCGCTCAGAGCATCGTGCTCGGCACCGCGTTTTTTATTTGGCACAAATTTACAATTTCGTATAAATAAAAAAGGAATGGAAGTGAATGAAAATTGACAGTAAGTACAGTCACGTCCATTGATAATCAAGGACATCCTTATCGTAGGACAGCCTTTATAACCACTTTATTGATGGGAACTTTTAGTATGTCGATTAGTCAATCCTCATTATCGACGGCTTATCCAACCTTGATGCGCACCTTTGGTATTGGGGCATCAGCAGTTCAGTGGATGACGACCGGGTTTATGCTCGTCATGAGCATTATGATTCCAGTCAGTCCATGGTTGTTAAATAACGTTCGTTTCAGTACGTTATTTAGGGCGGTTACCGGACTGTTTGCACTAGGAACATTATTGTGTCTGGTCGCCCCGACGTATCCGTTATTGGTCGTCGGCCGGCTCATTGAAGCATTAGGCGTGGGCATTATTTTTCCATCCTTTCAAACGGTTTTGTTAACCATTACACCGGAAGCCCAGCGAGGCTCGACCATGGGGACAGCAGGTCTGATTATGGGGTCTGCCTTGGCGACTGGACCAGTTGTCTCTGGGATCATGCTGCAGTTGACCAGCTGGCGGGGACTCTTCGCGTTATTTTTAATTTTAGTCGGCGGTGTTTTCGTGGCTTCCTTCTGGTTTATTAAAGATGTGATGCCAAAGCACGTCACTAGTATTGATGGCTGGTCGATCGGATTATCATTAGGTTTTATTGGGTTGTTATTTGGCTTAAATCAGCTCGGAACCAACGGTGTTTCCAATTTTGAATTGGGGTTACTAGTTGTTAGTGGATTAGCGATTATTGGATTTTGTTACCGACAATTCAGACATACGCAGCCTTTATTGGAATTACGCGTATTTAAAAGTCGTTTGTTTACGATCGGCGTTTTATTGACTGGAATTTCATATATTGCGCTGATCGTGACAACCATTGTGCTGCCGCTGTTTTATCAAAATGTTTTAGGGCTTTCCGCATTTGCCTCTGGGCTGGCTTTAGTGCCAGCAGCGATCGGGTTAAGCTTATTGAATCCTTGGACTGGCAAATTGATGGATCGATTTGGGCCCCGGTTAGTGATTTTAATTGGGATGAGTTTAATTATGTTCGGCTTCGGTTATTTAACGTTAGCAAGCCAGCATTTAACGTTAATAACTGTGATTTTGGCGTCCCTAGTGACTGAGGGTGGAAATGCGTTTGTGATGATGCCGGCGGTCACCTTGGGAGCCAATTCATTACCAGATACATTGATCGCTCATGGAACCGCGGTAACAACAACGGCCCGCCAACTGCTTGGCTCAGCCGGCGTTGCCGGGGCTACACTCATTTTAAGTCGGGTAACGACGGCCAATCAAACCAGGCTGGGATTCCATCAAGCAAGTTTGGCTGGTTATCAAGCGACCTTTGCGACTTTTTTATTCATCGGTGGAATTGGGTTATTACTTGCCTTAACCTTGCCTCATGGGCGACCGACGAAAGCATAATTGTGAATTGGGGTCGCTAGTGATAAATAAACAGGCGCGGAACACCAGTCAATTGCGACTGGTGTTCCGCGCCTGTTTGCGCTGTAGCTGGATAATGAAATTTGCCGGACTAGTTTTTATGTCATATCATTGCGACCAGCTAGGTGGGCGGACCATGACGACTTAGTTCCCAGTCACAAAAAATTGTAAAGTGTTAATTAATCGGTTTTGGGGCAGTCAAGCCTAACTTTTTCTGGCATTCTGGGCAGTATCCATACAGTTCAATATGATCTTCTGTGATCAGGTAGCCCGATTGTTTGATGGCGGCTTGTTCTAGATTGCTGAAGTCATCGTAGAAAATATCTGTAATTTTGCCACAATTTTGGCAAACCGCATGAAAGTGAGGGCGGCCAAAATAGTCATAGTGCGTGCCAGCATCCCCATTTTCCAGTTCAATCACCAGGCCAGTCTCGACAAGGGTATTAAGGGTGTTGTAGATGGTGGCGAGACTGAGATCTTGATGAGCGGCCGTAAGCTCATTAAACAGTGTGCCAACGTCTGGATGGTTGTGATGAGTCATTAAATAATGAAGGACGATTTGCCGCTGTGGCGTCACGCGTAATTTGTTTTGTTTGAGCATCTGAACAGCAGCTTCATCAATAATTTCTGCCATGGCGATTTCCTTTCTTAGATTATTTCTAAACTTATATTAAACCACTTTAACGGGTAAAAGCCAATAGATCGCTGCTAAAACGGACACTTTTAGGAATAAAAACGGTTGATTGACGAAGGGATTAGGCGTAACTACGCTATACCTAGTTAGTTAAGTCACAGTAAGTCGGCGTCAACCGGGAAAGTTAATCTGTTCATTTAAAGTGTTAAATGAAATTGCGTCGCATTAAGTTTTGCACTGAAGAAAATTTGCTTTATGATGGGGTCATCAAAACGGTCCGGGAGACATAATCATGGCAATTAGTGAACAAAAACGAACGTTTCAATTACATTTGCAGGATCTGAGTGATCACAATCCAGCCTTTTTAGAAACAATTTATGCGCTAGCCAATGGTCACTTGGGGGTCAGGGCCAGTGATCCGCTACAGGGGAACTCGCAGTTGGCCACCGGTATGCCTGGTTTATTTGTTAATGGGTTTTATGATCTCAGCCAAATTTCTTATGGCGAAAAGTACGCTGGCTATCCAGAAAATAATCAGACAATAGCTCAGTTGCCTGATCCACGGTATCTGGTGATCGAAATTGATGGTCAACGGTCCGATGAAGTGACCTTTACGACCCGACTAGTGGATAAAAACCTTGATTTAGAAACCGGATTATTAAATGAGTTATTTGAGATTACGACACCGGGGGGCAAGATGCTGCAACTTTCATTGTCTACGTTTGCCTCACAAGCTGATGATGCGATTTTCGGTGAAAGCTATACGGTTCGGCCACTGAATTTTAGTGGCGCAGTGAAGATTTATAAGCAACATCCTTACATTGATCAAGTTTTTGATCGAGAAAGTGACCCACGGGCGGTGGTGCGTAAAAATGGGTTAGATCGACAGTATTTAAGCGCGGATTTTCCAGCAATGCAGATTACCACCCAGCGTTCGCAGCTAGGATTAGTCTTGATGTGGCGTTATTTGGGTGAAGATTCACTCGTTCATTTTGACCAGAATGACGGTATGCCACGTTATGTGATGGATCTCGATTTGGAACAGGGTTTAGCGGAGTCCTTTGACTTTGGTTATTCCGTCGGCGACATTCATAGTTTGATGGATGTCGCGATGAATCATGCGGCTTATTTAAAAGAGGCTAATGATCATCTAGAACATCATTCCTTTTCTTCACTATTCACGGAATCGGCGCGACAGATGCAAGCCTTTTGGCGTGATGCAGATATTCAAATTGAAGGGGACCCAGAGTCACAAAAGGGAATTCGCTTTAATCTATTCCATTTGCATCAATCTGCTGGTCATGATGGTCATACGAGCATTCCAGCTAAAGGACTCACCGGCGCTGGGTATGAGGGACATTATTTCTGGGATACTGAAATGTTTATGCTGCCGGCATTTATCTATACGGATCCCGATCGTGCCAAACAGATTCTGATGTATCGGTTTCAGACGCTGGATTCTGCTCGGCAACAAGCACGTGATTACGGATTAGATAGCGGGGCGTTATTTCCGTGGCGAACCATTAATGGTTCAGAGGCTTCAGCGTATTTTCCAGCCGGTTTAGCCCAGATGCATATTAATGCAGATATTGCTTATGCGGTGGCCGAATACGTGGCGGTAACTGATGATCAAACCTTCTTGGCAGAGGCGGGATTTGAAATAATTTTAGAAACGGCCCGCTTTTGGCAACGGATGGGGAGTTTTGGGGTCGATGGCCCTCAGGGTGGCCATTTTGTTTTGAATAAAGTCACCGGTCCTGATGAATATACGGCATTAGTGAATAATAACTACTATACTAATCGACTTGCACAACATAATCTGAGACTGGCAGTAATGTTTGCCAAAAAATTGCAGGCGACTGGTTCAGAGAAATTAGAGGCATTGGGCGTCACAGATAAAGAATTGGCTGATTTTTCCCACAGCGCTGATGAAATGTACTTGCCGTTCGACAAGGAACTAGGCGTTAAAATGCAAGACGATGGTGCATTTAACATGCCGATTTGGCCGTTTGACCAAACGCCACGGGATGATTATCCACTGTTGTTACACTATCATCCTTTGCGGCTGTATAGCCATCAGGTTAATAAACAGCCAGATACTTTGATGAGTGATTTTCTCTTCCCTGAGGATCAAGATATTGAACAGCTCAAACGAGATTTTGATTATTATGAACCAATTACCACCCACGACTCATCTCTATCCCGCGCGATTTTCAGTGTCCTAGCCAACCGAATCCGCGCCCATCATAAAGCTTACCGGTACATTGCCGAATCGATGTTAACCGACTTAAATAACAGTCAAGGTAATTCCCAAGATGGCATTCACGTGGGCAATATGGGCGCTAGTTGGATGGAAATGGTCTTTGGCGTTGCTGGCATGCAGCGAACTAAGGCGGGCTTGGTGTTCAGTCCACATTTGCCGACGCAATGGATGGGACTGGGCTTTAAAATTAAATATCGTGGCGAACAGATTGAAGTCCGCGTCACGCGCAGTCAGGCTCAGTTTACATTAATACATGGTGATGGCCTGACATTAACGTGTGATGACCAGACCGTGACGCTAAAAGAAACGACGCCAACAGTTGTTGTAGACTTAGTGGATAAGTAATGTGACAGAACGATAAAATCAAAAAATGATCCTTTCAGATACTGCGGTGCAAAGGTATGCAACGCGCTGATGGGATCATTTTTTATTGATCAAGATTGATGAGTGAGTCCTATTAAGTTAATTATTATGCACGGCATTGTGCTCGGCAAAGTAAGCTGTTTCGAGCTTGGCTTGAGCCGCTTGATTTTTCTTGTTGTACCATGGGGAAATCGTAAAGGCCAGAAAGTCATTGATCAGATAAACCGAGCTGTTGACAAACATTGCTAATGTAGCGTCACCTTGGCGGAATGAAACGGCCCACAGAACCATTTGTGCCAGTCCTGAGGCTACCCACCACAGGTATTGCTGCTTAAAGCGTAAAAAGCAAATGACACCCGCACAAGCTGAAATGCTAAAAGAGATCGCGTCAATCCAGGGCCGCGGGTCATTAGTAAAGGTACCGATGAGAAAGCCAGACAAACCGTATGTTAGCAAGGTTGCCAGGATAGCAATGAAGGTTGTTTGCCAAGTAAATGAGCGAATCTTACTGACCATATTTTGATTCCAAGACGGACTCATTAAGACGGGTAGATCTAAAGTGAGCATGTACACCAGTTGTTCACCAATTGACAAATAATTCTTGGCGGCAAAGCCAACGTAGACAAAACATAGAGCGGACAAGATACCCAACAGGCCATTGACACTTTTGGCCTGATTGATTGCTAAGATGCATAGCACACCAAGCGTTGTTCCGATAAAAGTAACTAAGCTAACCCAACTAAATGGGTTAGAAACGAGGGTCATGATTTGAGCCCCTAGCGAAAAACCGAATAGCCAATATGAAGCAGTGTGCCAGCCTGTTAATTGATGTGCGAGAAACTTGAAATAATTTGTCACTTGATGCATAGAAAGATCTCCCCTTGCTTTATATTGTGGTGATGACATGAAAAAAATCATGAAATCAAAAACGCACGAGAAGTATCTTAGCATCCCTGATTATAAAATAAAAATGCGATTAAACTGCTTATTGTATATAGCATTTTATTGACTAAATGAGGCGATAAACGATGTCCTGACATGAACTGAACCAATTATGAGTTGAACACAAGATATTGTAAAAATAAATTTAAAAAATCTATATCTTGTGGTCAAATAAATTGATAGTCTCATTTGGTGCACATAAAAACCCCTCAACTGGGGGGCGATTGAGGGGCTGAGAAACCAGGCTTGATTAGAACTAGATCAGCTGAAAGCTGAGTTGTGGTTCGCGCATTTGTAAAATTTGGCCCAAATGGCTAAAGCGCACTTGAAGCTTCCTTAGACCGATCAGATTTGTGTCTAAAATTTCAATCCGGTAAGCGGAGGTCGGACTGGGATGGACTAAGTTAAATGTAATGTACTTCCCTTTGGGAAAGTGAACGCGATGATGACCTAGTTCGTTATGAAAGATTGTAATCATAGGTTTGTCCTCCTTACTATGTGATTCACCATAACAAGAAATAAATGTGAATGATAATTATGTGCTTCTAAATGACCAATTTTTCTTGAGAAAAGTCGTTATAACGGGTTGTGTTTTCAAAAGTAGTTCGCTAATATAGTAAGGTACTCTTTGAGTTAGATGGATTTGCGCCTGTAGTGTAATGGATCGCACGTAAGATTCCGGTTCTTGAAATGGGGGTTCGATTCCCTCCAGGCGCATTATTAACACCTTTGTTTATATGTTGTTTACCTGGCTAAATTCCTGTTGTGTAGGGGTTTAGCCTGTTTTTATGTTATTTTTATCTTTGTTGATTTCGTGGCCTTTTGGTTACCAACTAGACGACATCGAAAGGTGGGCTTTACGCTTTCGCAAAGTTCGGAAGCTACTTCCGCCGGTAAAGTCTTGCGCTAGGTTGATGTTCAGCATCAACTCGGCTGGCTCGCTCAAAGTCTAGCATGTTAACCAAGGTTTGCTTAACAATTTGGTCGGGATGCAGGCAGAATGTTGTAAACGTTTTCATAAACCTTTATACTGATTTTGGTAAACTTTACTAAAAAAGTGGAGGCCGAAGACAAATGAATTTTGAACAGAAGACAATGGGCACATTGAAGAATGGTGAAACGGTTGATCAACTGACGTTAACTAATGATCATGGTGTTTCAATTCGGGTTTTAACTTTAGGTGCCACATGGCAGGGCTTCGATGTCCCTACTGGTCACGGTGGACAGGCGAATTTGTTGGTTGGGTACGACCAATTGAGTGACTATGAAGCGACGCCATTTTACGTTTGCAAGACGGTGGGGCGTGTCGCCGGTCGTATTGGTGGCGCAGCCTACGAGATTGATGGAACAACCTATCACAGTGATCAAAATGAAAATCAAAATACGCTTCACGGCGGATATCATGGCTTTTCTGACCGGGTTTGGGACATTGCTGGTCATCAAACCAAGGATGATCAGATTTCGGTGACATTGTCGTTGGCCGTCGACGGGGACGTCGATCATTTTCCCGGCGATATGCAGGTTAAAGTTACTTATACGTTAACCAATGAGGATCGGGTTACTTGGTCAATTACTGGTAATAGTACAGCGGCGACGTTGTTTAACCCGACGCTCCACACTTACTTCAATGTGACCGATCAGGCTGCGTTAAGTACGCAACAGCTGTGGATTAATGGCCATCAGCGCGTCCGTTTAGGCAGTGATAAAGTGCCAACTGGTGCTTTGGTAGAAGTCACTGATACCGCTTATGACTTCACTAAGACGGCAACGATCACAGATCAATTGGCAAAATTAGCGACAGAAAATGGCGGCCGTGAATTCGATGATGCCTATCGGGTTAATGGTGATCAAAAGCAGCCAATCGCCACGGTCAGCGATCCTGTTAGTGGACGAGCATTGGATGTATTTTCGAACCGCGATGGTCTGGTCATCTTTACTGCAGATCCACTTGGTTACGATCAAGATGAAGCCTACCAGGCAAGTCATCCGTTTACGGCATTAGCGATGGAGGCGCAGTGGTTACCTGATGCGATTCATCATGACGGTTTTGGCGATATTGTCTTGCCTGCCAAAGCCGAGCAGACGTATGAAATTAGTTACCAATACCGGCAGTTGAAATCGGCTAATTAATGTTGTGACATTAATCGAATAGTGGCAAAAGCAAGGGGAACTGTGACATAACTCCGCTTTGCCAATGAGTACCAACGAAAATAGCACTGTTTCCCCAAACTTTTTGGGAAGCGGTGCTATTTATGTCGGACGGAATTGGCAAGAGTTTGGCACACGTTATTGAGGCGATAGCCGTCTTGCATATATTTATGTCACCAGGCTTTTTGAGCTATGTAGGCCAATTCTAAAACTTAGTGACCATTTTTGTTCCTAGTGGTTGTTTTTATGATTTTTAGTAAAAACATTTATCGGTAGATATCGCCTTGAATGCCATGATACAACCGGTTGCACGATTTTTTAACAGGAAGTTTTATTTGATAATTTTAGTAAAACTTCGTATAGTAGATTCCGGAAGCGCTTACACTAAGTTCACGAGGAGGCAACAAAAATGGCGAAAAAGGATCAGAAGATCCAAATTAATCCGGAAAAATTTGCGATGGCAGTCTTAGGTGGTAATGCACAGCGCGATGGTGAAGAAAACAAGTTATACATCAAGCGCCAGCTGACCTTATACCTAGAAACGGTTTTGTTGGTTCAGGATTTCAATGATTTGGAAGAAACCTCATTTGACATGGCAAAAGCGCAACAGCGGAATGAGATTTTAGAGAAGGTTATTGAACGACGTTATCACTAAATTAGCGCCGAGCAACATTAATTCAAGTCACGCGGCAATCATTTGATGGACCGCTAGCTAAGGAGATTGCACTTATGAATCAGGTTAAGCAGTATATGTCTTACGCGTTTGGGGCGTTTGGACATGATGCATTTTATGCAACATTAAGCACTTATTTCGTTATTTTCGTAACGAGTCAGTTATTTGATTCTGGTAACCATGCTGCTGATGCCAAGATGATCAGCATTGTCACCGTCATGATGATGGTTATCCGAATTGTCGAAATTATTTTTGATCCGCTGATTGGTGGAGCTGTGGATAATACCCGTAGTAAGTGGGGGAAATTTAAGCCTTGGTTGATGGTTGGGGCAACAATCAGTTCAATCATGCTGATCTTGATCTTTACTAGCTTTGGCGGTATGAGTGTTAACAAACCAACCTTATATTTGATCTTATTTGGGATTGCCTTTGTTATTTTGGATATCTTCTACTCATTCAAAGATATTGCTTTTTGGTCCATGCTCCCCGCATTAACGGTTGATTCTGACAAACGCGCGCGTTTTGGGACGATTGCTCGGTTTGGTTCCACCTTGGGCGCCCAAGGGGTTGCGTTAATCATTATGCCAACGATCACACTGGTCTCTGGCTGGTTCGGCGGTGCTAAGGGTCAACAAACACAAGTTGGTTGGCTTGGCTTCGCGATTTTAATTGGGGCTGTTTCGTTCTTGGGTGCTTTATCAACGGCTCTTGGGACTAAAGAAGAAGATAATATTATTCGTGAAAATACTGAAAAAGTTGGGATCGTTGGTATTTTCAAGGTGCTATTTAAGAACGACCAATTGATGTGGTTGGCGCTCTCCTACTTCATGTTTGCTTTTGGTTATGTGATTACCAGCTCCTTATTCTTGTACTACTTTAAGTACGTGATGGGTAAACCAGGTGAATTCAGTCTAGTGGGTGCCGTAACAGCAATTTTAGGGATTATCTCGGTTGTCTTATTCCCATTCTTAGAAAACTTGATCAAACGTAAGGCAATTTATGTTGGTGGTATTTGTCTGATGTTGGTTGGGTATGTGGTCTTTAACTTTGCTGGTACTAACTTATTCGCTGTTTTATTGGCTATTTCCTTGATCTTCTTCCCGTACCCAATGATTTTCTTGGCCGCCTTGATGACAATTACGGATAGCGTGGAGTATGGGCAATTACGTTTAGGTAGTCGGAACGAATCAGTGACATTAGCTGTTCGACCATTACTTGACAAATTGGCCGGTGCCTTTGCTAACGGAATTGTTGGTTTAGCCGCGATTCATGCCGGAATGATTGGAAATACGAAGCCAAGTGAGATTTCTGCTAGTCAATTATTGAATTTCAAGACGTACATTTTCTACGCACCAATGGTCTTAATGGTTCTAGCTGCCATCGTGTACTTTGCTAAAGTTACGTTAACCGAAGCTAAGCACGCGGAGGTCGTTAAGGAACTAGAAAGAAAATTAGGCGCTAGCAAAGAAGATATCGATAACATTAATTAATTTGAGGTGGCTAAAGCAATGGATACTGCAAGTATTAAACAAGAATATCAAACGCAATTTGGTGTTGAACCAACTGCCGTGTTTTTCTCACCAGGTCGAATTAATTTAATTGGTGAGCATACGGACTATAATGGCGGTCATGTATTTCCCGCAGCAATCAGTTTAGGTACTTACGGAGCCGCGACGCCAAGAACCGACAACACGGTGCGCCTTTACTCAGCTAACTTAGCCGATGCTGGTGTGCTTACATTTGACGTCAGTGCTGACTTGTCCTTTGATAAGGCCTTTGGTTGGGGCAATTATGTAAAAGGGATGATGTATGAGCTGGGCAAGAAAGGTGCCAGCTTTACGCATGGCTTCGATATGTACGTGCATGGCAACTTGCCTGATGGAGCCGGGATGTCATCGTCTGCCTCACTGGAACTACTGGCCGGTGTTATGTTGAAGAAGTTCTTTGAATTAGATGTTACCCAACTAGATTTAGTTTATGCTGGACAGCAAGTGGAAAATGATTATATTGGTTTGAATTCTGGAATCATGGATCAATTTGCTATCGGTATGGGTAAAAAAGATCAAGCGATGTTCTTAGATACCAATACGATGAAGTATGAATACTATCCAGTCGAATTAGGCGATAATGTCGTCTTGATTATGAACAGCAACAAGCCACATGATCTAGCAAGCTCAAAATATAATGAACGCCGCGCTCAATGTGAAGAGGCCTTACGCCGGATTCAAACACAGGTCGATGTGGCTAGTCTAGGAGCATTGTCGAAATCCGCATTTGATTTAGCGACATATCTAATCAATGATGACACGTTAATTCGTCGCGCCCGCCATGCCGTATTTGAAAATCAACGGACAATCGATGCTAAACAAGCACTGGATGACCATGATCTCACTAAATTTGGTCATTTAATTAGTGCCTCCCATATTTCACTTCAGTATGATTATGAAGTCAGCGTTCCAGAGCTGGATACGCTGGTTGACACGGCATGGGATCAAGCAGGTGTCTTGGGTGCTCGAATTATCGGCGGTGGTTTTGGTGGTTGTGCGATTGCGATCGTTAATCGTGATCAGGCAGCACATGTCCAAGAAGTTGTTGGCAAAACCTATCAAGAGAAGTTTGGCTATGCCGCAGACTTTTACATTGCGGAAATTGCTGATGGCGCTCACGAAGTAATCGAATAACGATTTAGGAGAACAATCAAATGGCAGAAGATGCAGTAGAGAACTTGGTTTCAATGGCAGTCGCAACCGGGGCCATTGAACCGCTTGATCGGGTGTACTTACGGAATCGTGTGTACAGTCTGATTGGAGATCAACTGCATGTCGATCAGAGCGGCACTGGGGTGGAAGCCATCAGTGCCGCTTTGGTGCAAACGGCAGTTGATCATCAGAAAATTGAAGATTCGCAGACCGCCCGGGAATTACTAGATGGGCAATTGATGGATCTTATCACACCGAAACCCAGCCAGGTTAACGAGCGTTTTTGGCAGGCCTATCAAAATGGACCGGAAGCCGCGACAAAATATTTTTATCAATTGAGTCAGGCCAACAATTATATTAAAACCAGTGCAATTGCCAAAAATATTGTTTTTAATACTGAGACGACATTTGGCGACCTTGAAATCACAATTAACTTGTCGAAACCTGAAAAAGATCCCAAGGCGATTGCAGCGGCCGCCACAACAAAGGCTGACGGCTATCCTTTGTGTCAATTATGTTTAGAAAATGAAGGGTATCTTGGGCGCCTTGGGTATCCGGCGCGAAGTAATCACCGAGTGGTGCGGATGACAATTGGTGGCCGTCCTTGGGGCTTTCAGTACTCGCCTTATGCGTATTTTGGCGAACACGCGATCTTTTTGGATCAAACCCACACCCCGATGCATATTGACCGACAGACGTTTACAAATTTATTTGAGATCATTACCCAATTTCCACAATATTTCGTGGGGAGTAATGCCGATTTGCCGATTGTCGGTGGTTCGATGTTAAGCCATGAACACTATCAGGGCGGCCGTCATACCTTTCCGATGATGAAAGCGCCAATTGCGACGGCGTTTACGTTACCTGATTTTCCGTCGGTGAAAGCCGGTGTTGTGAAGTGGGCTATGTCAACGATTCGGTTGATTGGTAATGATCCACAGGCATTAGCAGATGCTGCCGAACAAATCCGGGTGAAATGGCAAACTTATGATGATCCGATGGTGTCAATTAAAGCGTATGACGGTGAAGTTCGCCATCATACGGTGACCCCGATTGCCTACCGTCACGGGGATAATTATATTTTGGATTTAGTGTTACGAGATAATCAAACATCAGCGACTTATCCTGACGGAATCTTCCATCCGCATCAAGATGTACAACATATCAAAAAAGAGAATATTGGATTAATTGAAGTGATGGGAAGGGCCATTTTACCGGCTCGTTTGAAGACAGAAATGCAAGAGGTGGAACGCTTTTTATTAGATGAGCCTAATGACATGGCCGAGTATCACCGAGCGTGGGCCGAAAAGCTCAAGCAGACGACTACTTTTACGACGACTAATGTGACGGAAACGCTCAACCAGGCCGTTGGTCAGGTGTTTGGTCGGGTACTTGAAGATGCTGGCGTCTTTAAATGGGATGAAACCGGTCGTGCTGCGCAGCAACGCTTTATTGACCAACTGATGGAACAGTAAGATGGCCACTTTAAAAGATATCGCAGAACGCGCGAATGTTTCGCTGGCCACGGTGTCACGGGTGCTTAATTATGATGCCACGATGGCGGTTAGTGATACCACGCGGCAACGGATTTTTGAAGCGGCAGAAGCACTTAACTATACCAAGCGCGGTCGCGAAGATGGTGGTCATCCAACCAAACAACTCACCATTGTCGATTGGTATTCACAAACCCAAGAGATGGAAGATCTTTACTATATGTCCATTCGAATTAGCGTAGAACGGGCGGCTCGGCAGGCAGGTTTTCAGGTAACGACCGTCTATGGCGGTGAAGTGTCCGGCTTTGATAATCATCCCGATGTGACCATCGCATTGGGGAAGTATTCGCCCGCACAGATTCGGACATTGGCCGACGTCAGTCAACATTTGATATTTGTCGACTTTGATACGCTAGCACTGGGATACGATTGTGTTGTGACGGATTTTGAGTATGCGATCGAGCATGCCGTTTCACTGTTGCAACAACATGGCGCTAAGCTAATTGGACAACTTTCTGGACGTGAGGTAACTGCTGATCACCAGTTAGTCATTGAAGATCCTCGAGTCGCGCCATTTCGTCGAAAGCTAGGGTCACAATATGATCCTAAGTTGACCGCCGAAGGGGATTATTCGCGTCAATCTGGGTATAACCAAATGGCACGGCTGATTCGTCAGTTGGGTGACGAGCTCCCAGATGCATTTATGGTTAGTAACGACGCAATGGCGATCGGTGCTTTAAAGGCCTTGTTGGAGGTTAATATTGACGTGCCAGATCGGGTTCAACTGGTGACGTTTGACGACACCTCAATTGCCAGTTACGCCATTCCAGGCTTGACCGCGATTCATGTGGCCATGAACCATATGGGGATGGCGGCTGTTGATTTAGCCGTGGAAGCGATTAAAGAAAATCGGCAAGTTGCCAAAAAAGTTGTTTTAGGGACCCGGCTAGTATCGCGGGAAAGCACCTTATTCTAAACGAGCTTCGGTAGGATAACGAATGAGGCCCATTAAAATTGAGTTGGCGATCAGTCGGGGCACACATTTTTTGCGTGCCCGATTGATCGCTTTTTATTGTGGGAGACGGATTAAAAGCGCCATTATTGATCGATTTTGATGGGGTCAAATCAGCATTTTTGACATAAATAGCGTAGTCTGTAAGTAGTCAATTACGAAGGAGGGTCCGACCATGAATCAACCAACGTTTAAATATCCAGATAAAGAAGCTTATCAATTAGTAACGGAGCAATTAGCCGAAAAAGGAATTACTTATCATGAAATCGCGGCGATCGCTAAAAAACTACAACAACCTTATCTGCCGCAAGTACCTCTGGCAGAGTTTGAAACTGAAACCGTTGACGTCTTACACAAACGAGAAGTGATGAATAATGTGATGGTTGCCTTAGAACTTGACCGTTTCGCCACGGCAGGACTGCTAAGAGAACCTTTACAAAGTATTGTCAGGAATGATGCTGGTGTTTTTGGCGTGGATGAAGGTTTGGCCTTAAACATCGCTAATATTTATGGGACGATTGGCGTGACTAACTATGGATACGTGGACAAGGTTAAAGAAGGGGTAATCCAACAATTGGACGAAGAAAAGGGTGGCGAAGTGAACACCTTTGTTGATGATATTGTCGGTGCATTAGCCGCTGCTGTTGCGGCAAAAGTAGCCCACCACTATGCCTAAGCCAATCTTAGAAACCAAGAACTGCTTTTATTTATGAAAATTGCTTGAAAGCTGACTTTTGAGTTTGTGAAGTTCAGTTTAATGATTTGCAGGATTTAGTTGATTGGCATATAATTCTTCCTGTTGTTAATTATATATTTTCCTTAAGGGAGGAAGTTCACCAATGACTGTTAAAATTGGTATCAACGGATTTGGCCGAATCGGCCGTTTGGCTTTGAAGCGGATCCATGAATTGAACACTAGTGACATTGAAGTGGTTGCGATCAATGATTTGACTACGCCATCAATGTTGGCTTACTTACTTAAGTACGACTCCACGCACGGCAAGTTCAATGGTGAAGTTAGCTCAACGGACAAGGGCATTGTCGTTGATGGCAAGGAAATTCCTGTATACGCAGAACGCGATGCAAAGAACATTCCTTGGGTTGCAAACGACGGTGTTGACTACGTACTTGAATGTACTGGCTTTTACACATCGGCTGACAAATCACAAGCGCACTTGGATGCCGGCGCAAAGCGTGTCTTGATCTCTGCACCTGCTGGTAACATCACTACGGTTGTGCCTGGTGTTAACTTGGATGTTTTGAGCAATGATGACAAGATCGTTTCGGCAGGTTCATGCACGACTAACTGTCTTGCACCATTGGCTTACTTCATGAACCAAGAATTTGGCGTTAAAGTTGGGACAATGACAACGGTTCATGCCTTTACTTCAACCCAATCTATTCTTGATGGCCCTCGTGGTTCAAAGCCACGTAGTAACCGGACAGCTTCCGTTAACACGATTCCACATTCAACTGGTGCTGCCAAGGCGATTGGCTTGGTTATCCCAGAATTGAATGGTAAGTTACAAGGTCACGCACAACGGGTTGCCGTTGTTGATGGTTCTCTGACGGAATTAGTTACTGTTCTGGACAAGAAGGTAACAGCTGATGAAGTTAACGCAGCCATCAAGAAGCACACTGAAGGTAACGAAGCCTTTGGTTACAATGATGATGAAATCGTTTCAAGCGACATTATTGACGATTCACATGGTTCTGTTTTCGACCCAACTCAAACCGAAGTAACCACTGCTGGTGACACGCAATTGGTTAAGACGGTTGCTTGGTATGATAACGAATGGGGCTTCACTTGCAACATGATCCGGACACTATTAAAGTTTGCGACATTAGAAGCTTAATTTAAACGTGACGAGTTTGGATAAACTCTAAAAAAGGCGGGCGGGAATTTTCCCGCGCGCTTTTTTGTTAATTGAATAGTAATTTTATTCACAAATGAGGTAATGAATTTTCTGAAAATGGACTTACAGGTGGCTTTTGCGATGTAAAATCGTTAAACTACTGATGTACACTCAACTCGTTGGGAGGAAAAAACTTTGGCAAAATTAACAGTATCAGATGTAGAACTGAGTGGTAAAAAAGTACTGATGCGGGTCGACTTCAATGTGCCCATTAAAGATGGTGTGATTGGCAATGATAATCGGATTGTCGCCGCATTACCAACGATTAATTATGTGATTGATCATGGCGGTCGAGCAATCTTATTCAGCCATTTGGGCCGGATTAAGACTGAAGCTGACAAGCAGGAACTCTCCATGCGCCCGGTAGCAGAACGACTGAGCAATCTGTTGGGCAAACCAGTTACATTTGTCCCAGCAACGCGTGGTCCACAGCTGGAAACAGCCGTCAATAACTTGAAAGACGGCGAAGTTTTGTTATTTGAAAACACCCGTTTTGAAGATTTAGATGGCAAAAAAGAATCTGGTAATGATCCTGAATTAGGCCAATACTGGGCTTCATTAGGTGATGTGTTTATCAATGATGCTTTTGGAACGGCCCATCGGTCTCATGCCTCTAATGTAGGTATTGCAACGGCAATGAAAGCGGCTGGTAAACCAGTGGCCGCTGGCTTCTTGATGGAAAAAGAAATCAAGTTCTTAGGTGAGGCTGTCGACAATCCGGTTCACCCATTTGTTGCGATTCTGGGTGGCGCAAAAGTTTCTGACAAGATTGGGGTTATCGATAACTTGCTAAGTAAGGCCGATAAAGTGATTGTCGGTGGTGGGATGGCTTACACATTCTTTGCCGCACAAGGTTTAACGGTCGGTAATTCATTGTTAGAGGCTGACAAGATTGACACCGCCAAGGCAATTATTGAAAAGGCTGGCGACAAGTTAGTCTTGCCGATTGACACCGTGATTGCCAAAGAGTTCAAGAATGATTCACCATCTGAAATCGTTGATGGCGCCATTCCTGATGGCTACATGGGGTTAGATATCGGTCCTAAATCAATTGAATTGTTTGAAAACACATTACGTGATGCTAAGACGGTGGTTTGGAACGGCCCGATGGGTGTGTTCGAAATGCCTAACTTTGCGAAAGGCACGTTGGCAATTGGTAAATTCCTCGGTGATTTAGATGCGACAACAATTGTTGGTGGTGGGGACTCAACCGCTGCTGTTCAACAGCTTGGAGTTGCGGACAAGCTTACCCATATTTCCACTGGTGGTGGTGCTTCCTTGGAGTACCTTGAAGGTAAGACATTACCTGGCATTGCAGCAATTAGTGATAAATAGTTTCAGTGAAGCGTGTTGGTCTAATGACTAGCGCGTTTTTTTATGGGCTCGTTGGTAGTTGCGTTGAATCAGTAAGTTCACTACAATGTTTTTGACAGTGATTATGGCGCGTGCCAAGCAAGGCGGCGCGCGAAAACTGGCCGTCCGTCATCTCGCGGAAACTGTAAATCAATGGAGGACAGATAGAATACTGTCAGTTAGGCTGGTTAATTGTTTATTTGCTAGATGACCATGATTTTATAGGAGGATGCACATGCGAATTCCAATGATCGTTGGGAATTGGAAAATGAATAAAACAGCAGCGACAGTCGCCGAATTTATGGATGGTGTCCGGGGGAACCTACCCGATAGTCGTACGATTGAGACGGCGATTTGTGCGCCAGCGTTGTTTTTAGAACGCATGGTGGCGCACACTGCTGATATGCCGTTAGAGATTGGTGCTGAAAATTGTTACTTCGAGGATAGCGGTGCGTTTACTGGCGAAACGAGTCCCATGGCATTGAGCCAGGCCGGTGTTGATTTTGTTATTTTGGGCCATTCAGAGCGGCGTAAGATTTTTCGAGAAACAGATGAAATGGTAAATTTGAAGGTGCAAGCGGTGTTCCGTAATCACATGCGCCCAATCATCTGTTGCGACGAGACGATGGGCCAACGTGAGAATAATGACACAGTGCACTGGGTGGTGGCACAAGTTATTGAGGCTTTAAAGGGTGTTAGTGAGGAAAACGCTAGGACCGCAATCATCGCTTACGAGCCAAGTTGGGCGATTGGTGTAGGAACCCCGGCAACGCCGGATCAGATTGAAGAAGGTTGTTATTTAATCCGGCAAACGGTGGCTGACGTGTATGACGATGCGATTGCTGATGAAGTCCGGGTGTTGTATGGTGGCTCCGTCAAACCGGCTAACATTAACGAAATTATGCAGAAAGCAGACGTGGACGGTGTCTTGGTCGGCAATGCTAGTTTAGAGGCTCAATCATTTCTTGAATTAATCAGCAACGATCCCGGAAAATAATACCGTTGTTTCTTGATAGTGAAGCGATCAACACATATAATGGTGTTGGAGTCGTTACGACTACATTTGCCTATATAAGGAGAGAATAAGATGTCTATTATTACAGATATTTATGCACGTGAAGTTTTAGATTCACGCGGTAACCCAACTGTTGAAGTTGAATTGTACACGGAAAGTGGCGCAATGGGCCGTGGAATTGTTCCTTCAGGTGCCTCAACTGGTGAACACGAAGCCGTTGAGTTGCGTGACGGTGACAAGAGCCGGTTCCAAGGTAAGGGCGTAACGAAGGCTGTTGACAATGTTAACAATATTATCGCAAAGGAAATCGTTGGTTATGATGTAACAGACCAAATCGCGATTGACCAAGCAATGATCAAGTTGGACGGTACACCAAACAAAGGTAAATTAGGCGCCAACGCAATTTTAGGTGTTTCCTTGGCTGCTGCGCGGGCTGCTGCCGACGAATTAGAAGTACCGCTTTACAACTACCTCGGTGGCTTCAATGCGCACTTGTTGCCAACCCCAATGATGAACGTTATCAACGGTGGGAAGCACGCCAATAACAAAGTTGACTTCCAAGAATTTATGATTATGCCTGTTGGTGCACCAACGGTTAAGGAAGCCATTCGTTATGGTTCAGAGACATTCCATACCTTAAAGGGCATCCTAAACGACCGTGGTTATTCGACGGCGGTCGGCGATGAAGGTGGTTTTGCGCCAGACTTGAAGAATAACGAAGAACCATTTGAAATTTTGGTGGAAGCAATCACCAAGGCCGGCTACGTGCCTGGTAAGGATATTGCGATTGCTTTTGACTGTGCAGCTTCTGAGTTCTACAATGCAGAAACAAAGAAGTATGACTTGGTCGGTGATGGCAAGAGTTACACCGCTGATGAATTTACTGATTTACTAGAAGGGATTGTTGACAAGTACCCAATCGTATCCATCGAAGATCCATTAGATGAAAATGAATGGGACGACTGGGCAGCCTTAACTGCTAAGTTAGGCAAGAAAGTTCAACTTGTTGGTGATGATTTATTCGTGACGAACACGGATTACTTGGCTAAGGGGATTAAGATGGGGGTTGCGAACTCAATTTTGATCAAACTTAACCAAATTGGGACTTTGACTGAAACAGTTGCAGCGATTGAAATGGCTAAGGAAGCTGGCTACACAGCAATTGTATCTCACCGTTCTGGTGAAACTGAAGATACAACGATCGCTGACTTGGTTGTGGCAACTAACGCCGGTCAAATTAAGACAGGTTCCATGAGTCGGACTGAACGGATCGCTAAGTACAATCAGTTGATGCGGATTGAAGATCAATTAGGTACGACCGCAGAATACAAAGGGGTTCACTCTTTCTACAACTTAAGTGAACAAGCCCGTAACACGATTTTAAACAAGTAATTTACATTCAGGATTGGGCGTGACTTCCAATTGGAGGTCACGCTTTTTTGTGTTTTGGCATCATGTTGATTTCGCGGATGGACAAAATTGAGCTTTGGCCAAGTAGTTATGAAAAAATAAAGCTCTCAAAGAAAATATAAAGTTAAACAATAGCGCGCAAAAACGTCTACTTTGGTATCGTATACTAGGTTTCGTTGTATTCTGGGGGGAGGATAAAAATGACTGCGGAACATGAGGCTGCCAAACGGCAAGAATTATTGAATCGCGTGATGGCGGTTGTGACTCGAAGTGGGTTTCAACGGTTGACGATGAATGATTTAATTAAGATTATGGGTGTTTCTCGACGGACGGCATATAAGTATTTTGATTCTAAAGGGGCGGTCTTTCACGCGATTGTTCGCGATTATTTGGATTACGTCGAGGCATTACCACGGCCGCAACTAAGTGGTGACGATCGCAGTTTTCTCAAAGAGTGGCAAAAACTTTTTGATCAATCATTAACACTGGCGCGAACGATTTCAGATCTTTTTTTACAAGATTTACGAATTAGCAATGACGCAGACTATAGTAATTTACAAGATGCGTTGAATCAGCAACAGCTACAAGCGATTGATTACTTTGAAGCAGGGGTTGGCCGCGGATTATTTCAACGCTATGATTGGGAAATCTTATTATTACAAGATCAATTGATGATTCGCGGATTGATTGATCACGATTTTTTAATGCGCCACAGCATTGATTTAACCGCAGTGTTAACGGATTACTATCGTCTTAAAAAACATCAACTATTATTGCCAGACAAGGCCACGTTGCTGAATGATCAACCAGTTCGGCTTATTATCGAATATTTTGTCAACGAATATCAGCGGACCTTTTTATAATATAAAACAGGAGTGATGAGATTGATTAAAAAGGATCAGCGGTGGCTTAATGTAGACTTTACCCGTGTTGGCACTGTTATCACTGGTATTGGGGTCGGCATCCTTGCCGGGATAATCGTTAGCTTGTTCAGGCTAACGATCGAGCAATTATTGCTCATCGTTAAGGGCGTTTATGGATCACTACATACTAATCCTTGGTGGCTATTCGTGTGGATCCCTGGCATGATTGCAATCGGCTGGTTCGTCGGTCAATTGGTCAAAACAAGCCCGCAAATTAGTGGCTCTGGGATTCCTCAGGTTGAAGGACAATTAGCTGGAGAGTTTGACGAGCCTTGGTGGCCAACCTTGTGGAAAAAATGGCTTGGCGGGGTCATCGCAATTGGGTCTGGATTAATGCTCGGTCGCGAGGGGCCTTCGATTCAGTTAGGAGCATCAGTCGGACAAGGATATGCGCAGTTAAGCCATCAGCAGGGAACCAAGCGCCGGGTCGCCATTGCGAGTGGTGCAGCGGCGGGTCTGTCAGCGGCGTTTAATGCCCCAATTGCCAGTACGTTGTTTGTTTTAGAAGAGGTTTATCATAATTTTTCGCCGCTAGTGTGGTTGACGTCGCTGACGAGTGCTGTCGTGGCCAATTTTGTTTCGCTGGCATTTTTTGGGCAAACGCCGGTGTTACATATTCCTTATTCGACATCATTACCACTGACCTACTATGGCCAACTAATAGGCTTAGGCTTGGTCTTGGGACTGTTGGGCCGAGTTTATCAAGCCGTATTACTTAGATTGCCACAATGGTATGCAAAACTTAAATTGCCACGCCATTTAGATGGCATTGTGGCCCTAATCGCGACGATTCCAATTGGTTGGTGGTGGTTAGATGCTTTAGGTGGCGGCAACAGCGTGATTTTGAAACTAGCGAGTGACCAGCCCGGACTTACCGGCTTATTATTGTTGTTGGTCGTCCGCTTCGTCTGGTCGATGATTGCGTATGGGTCAGGCTTACCCGGTGGGATCTTTCTGCCGATTTTAACGATTGGTGCAGTAATTGGTGGTGTGTATGGGCGTTTCATGGTGATGGTTGGCTGGTTACCTAGCGTCTACGTTGTTAACTTGGTTATTTTTGCAATGGCCGGCTATTTTGCCGGTATTGGGAAAGCACCATTTACGGCGATTCTACTAATCACTGAAATGGTTGGTTCGCTGAAACACTTAATGCCGTTGGCAGTCGTCTGTTTAGTTGCCTATTTAACGGTGGATGTCTTAGGCGGTGCACCGATTTATGAGTCGTTATTGAATCGAATGGTTTTACCATTACAAACGTGGCGTGTGGAACAAGCCGCCGGATATCCTGATCGTATTGAAGTGCCAGTTTTTGCTGGCTCACCACTTTCTGGGCATCAAGTCCGTGAATTTCGCTGGCCAACTAATGCACTTTTGATTGGGGTTACTCGTGGCGAACGGGCGATCATTCCACACGGTGATACGATCCTTCGCGCAGGAGATACCCTGATCATTGAAACACAACATAATAATCGAGCTTATATTCGTCAAAAAATTGCCGAGATGGCGGAAACCACCAGCGCTCGAACTGAGGACTGATGTGATTTAAGTACAGGTAATCGTTGCCGCCTTGCTGGTGCTCAGATTACCTGTGGTGGCTCACGCTCTTTCTTAAACGCGCTCACCGGACCTGAGCCCTGTGCCCAACCAACAAGCACCCCCGGGCAAAATGCGCCCAATGGTGCTTGTCTGTTGGTGCTCGGTCTCACCCGGGTCTGGCTCACGCTCTGAGTACTAGTAATTATCGTTAAATTATGGTAAATTAGTTGGGACATCTGGCATGAGCCGCACGGGAGGAAACCGCTTTGTATAATTTCTTATTAACTGCACTGATTGTTATCGCTATCGTCATCGTTATTGCAGTCATGTTGCAGCCAACAAAAACAGACGATGCGCTGGGCGCTTTGTCCGGTGGTGGCGGAGCCAACGATCTTTTTGCTCAACAAAAGTCACGCGGCTTTGAAGGATTTATGCAACGCGTTACTGTTGTTCTTGGGATTCTTTTCTTTGGGATTGCGCTGGCGTTAGTGTATTTGTCTTCGCACTAGATTAAGCTAGTTAGCGACCACAAGGAAAATCTCGCAATTCAGGGTGACGTTTCGTCACGGTAATGAATGTGACTCCAGGCTGGGCGCACCCCAGCCTTTTTTGATGCCTTTTCGTAGTTTGTAAATGGATAAAGGAGTGTTCACCATGACAGTTCGTTTTCGGCGGCCAGAACCGCTTTTAATTGAAGCAGGGCCTCACGCAGTTTTATTACTGCATGCCTATTCAGGCAGCAGTAATGACATGGGGCTATTGGGACGTGGCTTAGCACGAGCCGGCTATACGGTTTACGCACCAATCTTCTCCGGACATGGCACATTAGAGCCGAAAGATATTTTGACGCAAGGCAGTGTGCCGCAATGGTTAGCTGATGCTAAGACAGCCGTGCAGCGATTGCGGACAATGGGCTATCAGCAGATTGCAGTATTTGGTTTATCCATGGGCGGCTTATTTGCTACCCGGCTATTGGAAATGGATGATCAATTAGTGGGCGGCGGAACATTTGCTTCACCAGTGATCCGGGTTGGTGAAACGAATGTACCCCAGAGTTTTATTGAATTGAGTCGAAAAATTTATGATCGTGAACCGCTAGATGAGACAAAAAAACAAGCGAATTTGGATTGGCTAGCTCAGCACAATCCGCAGCAGCTGGCTGAGATCGAAGCTTTTGTTCGTGATGAAGTGGACCCACATCTTGATCAGATCAAGCGACCTTTTTTTATCGGTCAAGGGGATACTGACGAGATGATCGATGCACGTAGCGGAGCAGCATTTTATGACGCGATGATTAAGCTGGGTAAACAAGTCTCCTTCCACGTTTACCCAGGGGCCGGTCATGTCTTAACCGTTAATCAAGCACATCACCAATTACAAGACGATGTTGAAACGTTTTTGAAAAATTTATTTAATTAGAACAAATCACATGCTTGATGCATAAGAAAAATGAGGTAACTATGGCAGATCAAAATTTACAGGAGCAGATTTTAACGTTTTTGGATCGACATCAGGATCGGACGTTTACTGCTGCGGAAATTGGCACCGCTTTAAAACAGCCAGAAAAAGAATTCACACTCTCTGTGCAGGCCCTAGCCAGTCTTGAACGGGCGGGACGAGTACGGGTGACAGATGATGGTAAATGGGCACTGGTAAAACCAGAAGCGCAATTGGTCGGCACCTTTCATGGTAATGACAAGGGCTTTGGCTTTGTCAGCTATGGCGAAGAATTACCCGATGCTTACATTAATCCGGATCATACGAAGCACGCGATGACTGGCGACACGGTGGAAATTAAAATTTTACGCCCAGCTGACAAGGGTTCTGATCGTGGGCCAGAAGGGGAAGTTACAAAGATTACCGAACATCACTACACGCAGATTGTGGGTGAGTTTCGATCAAAGCGAGATGCCAAACGACCAAGTGTCATTGGTGAAGTGCTTTTAAAAGATAAAAAACTGGTATCATTTTCATTCGATGTGACTGATGGTGGCATTCATCCAGTTGATGGTGAAGTTGTGACGGCTGACGTCACCGCCTATCCGAGTGATCTGAATCCACAATTACTTACTGGTGTAGCGACAAAAGTGATTGGGAATGCGGATGAGCCTGGTATTGACATTTTACAAATTGTTTATGCGCATGATGTGCCGTCAGAGTTTCCACAACAAGTATTAGATGAAGCTAATGCGATTCCAGATACTGTTCAAGAGGCAGATAAGGTTGGACGCGTTGACATTACCGACCAGCCTTTAGTGACAATTGATAGTATCGAAAGTAAGGATTTGGACGATGCGGTGGTTGTCTGGAAGCTGGACAATGGTAACTACCATCTAGGCGTTTCAATCGCCGATGTGAGCTACTATGTCAAAGAAGGATCGGCTTTGGACCAAGAGGCTTATAAGCGGGGAACATCGGTCTATTTAACGGATCGAGTGATTCCAATGTTGCCTAAACGCCTATCTAACGGGATCTGCTCGCTAAATGAAGGTGTTGAACGCCTGTCCATGACCTGTGATATGGAGATTGACCCAACTGGGAAGGTTGTTAATCATAAAATTTATCCTAGTTTGATGCGTAGCCATGCGCGGATGACCTATAAAGCAGTTAATAAAATTTTAGAGGCTCATGACGCAAAAACGATGGCCCGGTATGATGATCTAGTCGGCATGTTTGAAGACATGGCTGAGTTGCACAAGGCCCTGGTGAAGAAACGCCATCAACGAGGAGCCATTGATTTTGATGCACCAGAAGCCAAAATTATCGTTGATGAGAGTGGTCATCCAATTGATATTGAACTTCGTGACCGTGGATTGGCAGAGCGGATGATCGAATCGTTCATGTTAGCTGCTAATGAGACGGTTGCTGAGCACTATGATCGGCTACATGTCCCATTCTTGTATCGTGTTCACGAAACGCCAGATGGTGATCGAGTAAAGAGTTTCTTTGACTTGCTGAATGTTTTTGGTATTAACGTCAAGGGAGATCCTAACAATCTGAAGCCCAAAATGCTTCAAAGTGTCTTGAAAGATGTTGCTGGTACGCCTGAAGAACAGATGGTGCAAACTATGATGTTGCGCTCAATGAAGCAGGCCAAGTACTCAGATGAACCGCTGGGTCACTTTGGTTTAGGCGCTGAATATTACACACATTTCACATCACCAATTCGTCGGTACCCTGATGATATGGTTCACCGGATGATTCGCTGGTATGCAGCCCAGGGGACATCTGATGAGGCCAAGGCCCACTATGCAGACGAATTGCTCCAGATTGCTAAAGATACCTCTGAGCGGGAACGGCGCTCAATTGATACCGAGCGGGCAACAGATGACATGAAGAAAGCTGAATATATGGCGGATCATGTGGGTGAAGATTTCGATGCGGTGGTTAGTTCCGTACTGAAATTTGGCATGTTTGTGGAATTGCCCAATACAGTCGAAGGACTTGTCCATATTTCTAACATGAAAGATGACTTCTATGGCTTTGATGAAAGTCATCTTGCCTTAATCGGTGAACGACACCACCATATTTTCCAAATTGGCCAACCAATTAAAGTTCATTTGGAAAAAGTGGACAAAGATGCCGCTGCAGTCGACTTCACGATTGTCGATCCACGAACAGCGCCGACAACGGATATTCGGGTGCCCCATGATAATCGCGGTAATGGTGGCCGTCGAAATGGTGGCAATAACCGCGGTAATCGGAATTTCCACAATAATTCATCACGGGACGAAAAAAATGGCGTGAAAAAAGTTAATCACTATCAAAGCAACCGCAATCGTGCCGGTCGTAGCGGCAAGACAAATTTTCACAGTGATCATAAAAAGTAAGCGTCTTTGAATCTGAAAGGTAGGTGTAAAAATGGCTAAAAGAAAGTCTGCTGGCAATGATGCATTGGCAAATAATCGAAAAGCCCGCCATGACTACACCATTTTAGAAACCTACGAGGCGGGAATCGAACTAACTGGGACAGAAATTAAATCAGTGCGTGCAGCGCGAATTACGATTGGTGATGGCTTCGTATCCATCAAAAATGGGCAAGCGTACTTGATGAATGTTAATATTGCCGAGTTTACTCAAGGTAACCGGTTTAACCATGATCCACTGCGAATGCGACGCTTATTGTTGCATAAACAAGAGATTAAAAAGTTACTCGCAGCCGTGGCCCAAAAAGGGCGGACCATTGTGCCCCTACGAGTGTACATTAAACACGGCTACGCGAAGGTATTGATTGGTGTTGCTCAGGGAAAACGGGAATATGATAAGCGCCAGACGCTAAAACAACGGGATCAGCAACGAGAAATTGATCGTGAGTTGGCCCGTCGTCAGTAACGAAGTACCAAAACTAATCTAAGATTAGATCCGGTAAGATTCGATGAATTTTGGCTCAATGTCAAATCGTGTTGGTCGTTCAATATTTAAGAAAAAGACGCTCCCCGGAGCGTCTTTTTCTTTACTCACAAAGTAGTTGAATGCGTACGAAGAAGTGACTCAAGTTTCTAAAACCATAACAGTGATTCTTTAATGATTTAATTTTGCGGTTAATTCCCTGACCCCCCTTAAAATAAACGAGCATAAAAATGTGAAGGGGTAACTATACTTTCTCGATATTATATTTGTAGAATACTATGGGCCTAAATTATTATTTCGTTTAAAAATCATATTTTTCGACAATCTTTATACGGACTAAGATCCCCTACCAACTAGTACCCTCAAGATTATGTCGTAAGGCGCTTTAATTTGAGGGCAATGCTTCAGGTAAAAGTTGTTTAGTAGTTGTAGAACAACTGAGGGAAGATATAAATGAAGCTATTAAAACAGAATGACATTAGAGATTTTTTGAATACTAATAATTTACTTGATAGTAACACTTACTTTGTATGGGGGACCGTTGAAAACTCATACTTTATTATTTCCTTTTGTGATAAAGGTATTTTCCTATTGCCTGTAGCATTTTGGGGGGACTTAAGTGAAGAAATTTACCAGCTAGAAAAAGAGCATATAGAAACATTGGATATGAAAAAGAAATTTTTCGGATATAAGTTAAGTATTAAGCCTATAGATTCGGATGCATTAAATTTTTTTATTTCACCATTCGTGATTGGTTATAAAGGCCAAAAAGAAAACCTTAAAAGCATTTTAAAAATATATTTTGATTAATATTTTTAATTCGGTCAAGCGTGCCACGCTTGCTCTTGCCGAGTAGGCAGTCCTGCTGACAAGAATGAAAAAGACGGAGACGCCTTTTTTTCTTGCCTAGGGGAAGTTGCCCAAGCCAACTACAAGTTTCCACAGACAGCGCACACCCTTACTTGGAAGGTACCTGAACTCACGTGCCAAGAAAGGCGGTTAATTATGAGAATGATGAGCGCAGCAATGAAGAAGATGAAGAGCGGAAAGCTAGGTGGAATTCAGAAACGTAATCAGCGTGAATTTAAAAATCATTCGAATGATGACTATGTAATGAGTCAGCGGAAATTTAAGTTTGTAGTATTTTTATGGTGTCTTTTTCAGTTTATCCTGTGGTGGGTGTATGTTGCTGTTTCTTGCACATATACAGTCTGTTTTCTGTTTGCTTTTATTATTTGGCAGATTTTAACTGAGGTAGGGTATTATCTTGCGTTTAAATTAGGTTATCATTCGACACCAGAAGGGAAAACAGTGTCAGATGGTCGTGGAGGGCGGATGCAATTTCCTGAATTTGTAAAGAATGATCAAGAGTATCTCATTCGAAGAAGAAATCTTACAAGAAAAGAAAAAAGTCTTCGTTTAATATTTTCAATGACATGTGCAGCAATCTTGAGTGTTTTTATAATTAGTTCACTAAGTTTATTTACGACACTTAACTCAGTCAATGATTTTTTATCATTGATCATTTTTGCCGTAATTTTCTTGACGGCTTTTGGTATTTGGAAGGGATATCAAGTTATATTTCGACGAGTATTTAACTTAGAAATCGCATGGAAAGAAAATAATCGGCCGGTCTTCAAGTATAAGAAAAAAGGTTTTGAAACATGACATGATAATTCGTCTGCTCAAAACCTTTTTCGCTTTAAATTATTTATTCCAATGATCTGTCAAAAAATCATGCATGTTTGTTGCGCTATGTCCCATAATTAGCTTAAAGTCCAGACTTATCTCATTCAACAATCCCAATGAACCACCAGCATATAATGAACTTAGCATATGCCCCGCATTACCTTCGTTGTAAATGTTTTCAAATTCTTCCAAACTAACTGGACGATAACCAATTGGTTTACCAGAAACTTCACTTAAAATATTGGCTAACTGCTTCATTGTATAGTTCTGATCCTGCGTTAAAGTATAAATCCGACCGGATACTTGTAATTCAGGTGTTGTTGCTACCCTCACAAATGCTTCTGCACTATCTTGCAAACTCACAAAACTAATTGCCTGATCCCCGACCGGATATATCACATTCTTTCGTTCAATCAGCTCTGGCAAGTATGGAATCAACGGATCTGCGTATAAAGCATTCCGTAAAATGTTGTATGATATCGATGAACTAGCTAAGCGGCGCGGTAAATACCCATAAAATGCGCTTAAATCAAACGGATTGTTAGCCTGATCAGCAATAAAACCCATCGACAGAATATGTTTTACCTTACTGCTTTCAGCAGCCTTAATAACATTTTCCAGTTCTTGTACCCGACTAAAACTATCAAGACTCTTGCTAGCAACGTAAATCAGAAAATCAACATCTCTAAAAGCTGATAAAAGAGTGTCCTGCTTGAAGAAATCGATTGGTACTACTTCGCAACCCTGATCCTTTAAAGATTGGGCTTTGCTCTCCGTATGGACTCCTAAACGTATGCTTTCATTGTCAACATATTGACTCAACTCATTAGTAATTACGCGACCTAAGTGTCCTGTTGCTCCAGTAATAAAATATTTCATATACAATATCCTCCAAGTTAATTTCATTTTGGCTTAATCATATAATATTCAACTTTGTAAATTGCTGGGTGAATTAATCGCGGTTTACTAAAAGTAAGTGTACTTTAGTTAAAGTAAACAACTGCCCCTTTTTTTGTGAATAATCAAAAAAATAAAGAGGGTAGTGACTATTAAAAGCTCGGATAAACTCAAAATCTAAATTCTCTTTCTAATCTAACTCGCCAAAAAGAGAGCGGGACATAAGTCACTGTGCAAAGTGACTTATGTCCCGCTCTCTTTTTTTGTACCTATTTTAAAATTAATCGTCACCGATTAAAGTTTACCTTACCATGAATGGTGTGCTGACCAGTAGGCAGCGGCGGCCGTCCAAGAGCCGTAACGTGAGATAGCATATTGGGTGGCGACTGCTTCTTGGTTAGCAGCGGAGTAGTCACCGTGCAAGTAACTAGAAGTTAATTGGTATTTACCAATGTATTGACCATTTGTTGCCGTGTAGGAACCGCCTGATTCACCGGCTGCAATGTAGGCCTTGGCTGCTTCATCAGAAGAACTAGCGGCAGGGGTCGTTGTTGATGCAGTTGTAGCTGGTGCGGGAGTTACTGTGGCAGTTGGCTGAGTTTGAGCTTGACTGGTAGCAGCAGGTGCAGCCGGCGTTGTTGCCTGAGCAACCGGCGCGGCTGTCGTTGACGCACTTGTCGTTGCTGGCGCAGCAGTTGCAGTTGTGTTGCCATCAGGGATAACCAATGTTTGGCCAACGTAGATTAAATTACCACCATTAGTCAATTGGTTAGCGTTCACGATCGCATCGATCGTTGAGCCATTAGCTGTTGCCAATTCAGAAACCGTGTCACCGCTTTGAACCGTTACGTTAGTGTCCGCGTTGGCAGCAATTGTGCCAGCAGCCAATAAAGCACCGGCACTTAAAGTTGAAACTAAGATTTGTTTGAATGTCATGTAGAAATTTTCACTCCTATTTTCTGTGTGGCACCGTTGCTCAAAGCAGCGGGCTAAGGGAACTCGACGTCATACTAATGAGTTGAGCTGTTGTCTTCCTCTAAACAACGATGCTTACTATACAGGGTGTAAATAACATACCAATACCGTGGACATTACAAAAACGGGTTGGTTTGTCATAAAATTCAGTTTTTGCAACATTTCGTAATATTGTTGGGACGAAAATAGTTTCAATGCTCAATTAATTCGACGCTGACGGCAATGGAGGGGCTTTCAACAGCAAATGAAGTGGGCTAAAGCTTGCTACAAAGGCATTTGGACATAAAAAAAACGACCATCCAGGGGTAAAAGGCGATTTAACCCGCTGAACGATCGAATCATAATGATTGATTTTTTCTTAACGAAGTCGGTAATTTGTGACATTCGGGTCCCAATAATTTTGGTTCCCTAGCTAACCGATTCGCGCGCTGATGGTTAAGCCGACGTGACTTTTGTTTGGCCCAGCGATCCATAATGGCAGCGATTAATAAACAGACAGGTTCCGCAGAATGATTTGTAACACTGACCTGTTGGTAGTCGCCATCGGTACCTGTGAGAGTACTCATCGTTGCGACGACATGGGTGCCATGATAGATCTTGTACTTGCCAGCTACCAAATTGCCCATTACCACCCAGTTGAGGCCGCGAATATAGACGACTTCTCGCCAAAAACCAAGCGATCGACTAACAGCGCCAACTTCCTTGTTGTTATAAAGTAACGCAAACTTGGGCATCACACCTAGTGAAAGCTGTTTTGCTTCGGCCAAGATTTTTCCGGCCGGCGTTGAGGCGATCATTTGAGCCCGTGACCAGCCAAACTGACCAGACAAGAGGTAAACTGGCTGATGTTGATGATCTAAGACCGGTCGTACGCCATTAAGTAAGCCCGGTGTTTGACGAATAAATAATTGGCGCATCATAGCCTCCTTTGACCAGTTACGTGAGCATAGCTGTATTGTACCACGTGGTTCAATGAATTCGCTTTCAAAAAGGTAACGATCCAATTTATTTTGTTGGATGAGTCTGCTACAATGAAACCCGAGGTGCCAAGTATGAAACCGTTTATTCATAACGATTGGTGGCAGGTCTTGCAGCCAGAATTTGAACAAGCCTACTATCAAGAGCTCCATCGCTTTTTAAAACACGAATACCAGACCCAAACAATTTACCCTGATATGAATCATATCTTTACTGCCTTTGAATGGACGCCTTTTAATGAAGTTAAAGTCGTTATTTTAGGCCAGGATCCCTATCATGGGCCAAAACAAGCTTTTGGTTTGAGCTTTGCTGTGATGCCGGGTGTGCAAGTACCGCCATCGCTGCAAAATATTTATAAAGAGCTCGACAGTGATTTGGGCATCAAACCGGTGAATCACGGCTTTCTGAAAGCCTGGGCCCAACAAGGTGTTTTGTTACTGAACTCTGTTTTGACGGTTCGAGACGGTGTTGCCTTCTCTCATGCCGGTAAGGGGTGGGAGCAATTGTCCGATGCGGCGATCAAAAAATTATCAGAGCGTGAGCGTCCAGTGGTCTTTATTCTTTGGGGACGGGCAGCACGTGATAAGATCAAGCTGATTGATACAAGTCGTAACATTGTCTTGCAATCACCACATCCTAGCCCATTGTCAGCTCACCGTGGCTTTTTCGGTTCGAAGCCGTTTTCGAAAACCAATGAAGCGTTAATTGCGATGGGTGAACAACCCATTGATTGGCAATTACCAACTTCGGTTTCAATGGCGGATCTCAATGAGGCATAAGCTAGAGAAAACTCACACTTATTATATTGGAGGAACGCACGATGGATTTATTTGATAGTTTGAAGAACAAAATTAGTGGTCAAGATAAGACGATTGTTTTTCCTGAAGGGGAAGATCCCCGCATCTTAGGTGCTGCAGTTCGCCTAGCTAAGGATGGTCTTTTAAAGCCGATTCTATTGGGACATGCAGATGCTATTGAACAAGCAGCCGCAACGGCAGGTTTAAGCACGAATGATGTTTTGATCATTGATCCAGAGACATATCCAAGTGATAAGTTAAGCTTAATGCTGGATGCATTGGAAGAGCGCCGGGCTGGCAAGAATACCCGTGATCAATTAGCTGAGTGGTTGAAAGACGTCAACTACTTTGGCACAATGCTCGTTTACATGGATCAAGCCGATGGGATGGTTTCTGGGGCAGTTCATCCAACGGGAGATACGGTTCGCCCAGCTTTACAAATCATCAAGACTAAACCAGGGGTCAAACGAATTTCCGGTGCTTTTGTGATGCAAAAGGGCGACGAACGTTACCTATTCGCTGACTGTGCCATCAACATTGAATTAGATGCTGCCGGGATGGCCGAAGTTGCGTTAGAATCTGCTCAAACGGCGCAAGTGTTTGATATTGATCCTAAAGTTGCTATGCTGAGTTTCTCCACTAAAGGCTCCGCTAAAGGGGAGATGGTGACGAAGGTTCAAGAAGCCACGAAGCTAGCCAATGAACAACAACCGGACTTGGCCCTTGACGGTGAGCTGCAATTTGACGCGGCCTTTGTCCCCAGCGTTGGTGCAGCTAAGGCACCTGGTTCCAAGGTGGCTGGCCACGCAACAGTGTTTGTCTTCCCAGAGTTGCAATCCGGGAATATCGGCTATAAGATTGCGCAACGCTTTGGTGGATTTGAGGCGATTGGACCTATTCTACAAGGCTTGAATAAGCCAGTTTCTGACTTATCTCGAGGCGCTAACGAAGAGGATGTTTACAAAGTTGCCATTATCACAGCCGCTCAATCGGTTAAATAAATTTAGGTAAACAGAGGCAGACGACCTTGTTCCACCCAGTGGCGGACGGTTGTCTGTTTGTTTTTAGAGGGTTTAATATTTAGGTAGTAGGAGAGCGTAAGATGTTTTCATTAACGACAACAACAGCAGAACAAACCCAAGACCTCGGTCGCGAAGTTGGTTCATTGGTGACTAGTGGGGATGTCATCTTGCTAGATGGTGATCTTGGCACGGGAAAGACGACCTTCACCAAGGGACTAGCCTTGGGATTAGGGATCAAGCGACCAATCAAAAGTCCCACATTTACCATTATTCGTGAGTATCAGGAAGGCCGCTTGCCTCTTTATCATATGGATGTCTATCGACTTGAAGCCGGTGGTGGTGGTGAATTAGGTCTGGAGGAGTATTTTACCGGTGACGGTGTAAGTGTCATTGAATGGTCTCAATTTGTGGAAGATCAGCTCCCAGCTAATTATCTAATGATTCAGTTACGTCGGGTAGCGGCCAACGAAGACACTCGGCGACTGAATTTCATTTCACAGGGTGACCATTATCAAAAACTTGTTGAACAGTTGGAGGATTTAAATCATGAGTGAAGCAACCGTTGATATTCGCCCCGCAACTGAAAGTGATGCTGCTGCACTTTTAGCTTTGTTGACTACACTACAGCATGAATCAACAACGTTTACCGCCGATCCACAATTAGGTCATTTGAATGTGACCGAAGAGGCGCAACAAATTGCGCTCATGATGGCCTCGCCCAAAAACCATCTCATGGTTGCCGATTATGGCGGCCAGCTGATCGGGATCGGTAGCATTGTTGCCATTGACGATGAGCGGGGAGAAATCGGCGTGGCTGTATTAAAAGCCTTTTGGAATGAAGGCCTCGGTTCCGCGTTAATGGAAGAAATGCTGTATTGGGCCAAAACGGCTAGTCAACTAGCTGAAATTGTGCTCACCGTGCAACTGGAAAACACTTATGCTAAGCGGCTTTATCGCAACTTAGGCTTTCAAGTAAGCGAATCAGTCAGCGTGCAAAATGCGATTGGGAAAGCTGTTCCGGCACAGACAATGCGCTTAACGATCCATCATGTCCATCAACCTAAGGAATGACGAAGCGATTAAATCAAAAAACCACCCAGCAATTGCGGGTGGTTTTTTGATGCGGCTTAAAGTAGTTTCATAAAGGGTTTGATGGCCGAGGCACCAAAGTGTTGATCTTGGTAGATTAGAATATTAGCACAAGCTAGGCTATCGTCTAAGGCATTGTGATGGTGATCCAGTTCAATGTTGAGTCGCTCGCTAACAGTGTTGAGTCGGTGGTTAGGAAAGTCGGGGAAAAAGCGGCGACTTGTTTTGACGGTATCTAGTGTTAAATAGTGGGTCGGCGCGAGTTCATAATGAGCCAGCGTACTTTTCAAAACACCATTATCAAAAGGGGCATTGTGTGCCACAACCAGTTGATTATTCGTGTAAAACTGATTGATATGTGGCCAAACCTCCGGAAAAGTTGGTGCATCGGCGACGTCACGCTCGTGTATCCCATGAATTTGAACATTGCGCCACGAAAATTCAGTGTCAGGCTTAATTAAGGTATAAAATTCATCCACCACTTGATTGTGGCGAACAACAGTTAGCGCCAATGAACAGGCACTATGCCGCTGAGCGCTAGCTGTTTCAAAATCCATTGCGACAAAGTTCACGGCTGCATCCTCCATAGTATGGCTGATTGTTCAAGAAAACGAATGGGCCTAGTCTAGGCCGAGCAGTTCAAAAAGTAAAGTGAAAAAGGTGTGCGTTAATTAGTCCAAACAAGAATCGTGATGAGCCGGTTAGACAAGTTCATCAGTATCCAATTCAACCGGACAATGATCAGAGCCTAGGACATCACTGAGAATTTTAGCATCCTGAATTTGGGGCATCAGTGGATTAGAGACGACAAAATAGTCAATTCGCCACCCCGCATTATTCCGACGCGCATTGAACCGATAACTCCACCAGGAATATTGTCCAGTTGCGTCTGGATAGAAATGACGAAAGCTGTCGGTAAAGCCGGATGCTAGCAGCGTTGTGAAGTTGGTTCGTTCTGTATCTGTGAACCCGGCTCGATGATGATTAGTCTTTGGGTTCTTCAAATCGATTTCTTCATGGGCGACGTTTAAATCACCGCAAAAAATGACCGGCTTATTCGTGGCGAGTCGTTTTACATATTCTCGAAAGACCTGATCCCAATCATTTCGAAAATCTAATCGTTTTAGCTCTTGCCCAGAATTGGGTGTATAGCTAGTGATTAAATAGTAATTTTGGTATTCGAGCGTAATTACCCGACCTTCATGATCGAATTCGGGCTCGTTTAGGCCATAAGTCACCTGCAACGGTTCATGTTTAGTGAAAATGGCGGTGCCTGCGTACCCTGGACGTTCAGAATAATTCCAGAATTGATGGTAACCGGGCAGTGTGACGGTTGCTTGGCCGGCTTGTAATTTGGTTTCTTGTAAACAAATTGCGTCCGCGTCAAGATCAAGTAAGGTTTGTTCTAAGCCGCGCTTTAAAATAGCCCGCAGACCGTTTATGTTCCACGAAATAAATTTCATTTTAATGGTCGTCCTTTGCATTTAATTGCCTTGATTCTAACATAAGCGGTTTGAAAAAGTCTTTCATCACCCAGATCACGGTGCTGATGAATTTCGTGGTAAAATAAAAGAACGGCATTTATGTAGGAGTTAATTAAATGGGTGAGAACATGCAAAAAGTGGAATTGCAGTCAATCTTTACAGATTTTGACATCATGGAAAATGAATCATTGAGTCATTTTACGAATACAAAAACAGGTGGACCAGCAGATTGGCTGGCCTTTCCGCAAACTCGCGAACAAGTGGCGGCTTTGGTCACCTTTGCTCGGACCACAGCATTACCACTGACCATTATTGGCAATGCTAGCAATTTGATTGTTAAGGATGGTGGTATTCGGGGCCTGGTCGTTATTTTAACGGCCATGAAAACGATCAGTGTCGTTGGTCAACAAGTTAAAGCAGATGCTGGTGCCCGACTCATTGATGCGACGGAGGCAGCTTATGAAGCCAGTTTAACCGGACTGGAATTTGCTGCTGGTATTCCGGGCAGTGTGGGCGGTGGGGTCTTTATGAATGCCGGCGCTTACGGTGGCGAAGTTAAGGATGTCGTGAGCGAAGTCGAAGTCATCACCCGTGATGGGGATTTCAAAACCTATTCAAACGAGCAGATGGACTTTGGCTACCGGCATAGTTTGGTTCAAGAGACTGGAGACATCGTCATTAGTGCGACATTCACACTTGCTCCAGGCAAAGACACGCAGATTCGTGCGCTGATGGATGATCTAAATGAACGACGAGCGGCCAAACAACCGCTAGAATATCCGTCTTGTGGTTCGGTGTTTAAGCGACCGACGGGTTATTTCGCCGGCAAATTGATCACGGATGCGGACTTACGTGGATATACCTTTGGTGGAGCGCAAGTCTCCAAAAAACATGCTGGGTTTATTATTAATGTTGGTCACGCGACCGCCAGTGATTATTTGGCGGTGATTAAGCACGTTCAAGAGACAGTGGCGGCCAAATTTGGTGTGCACTTAGAAACAGAAGTCCGGATTATTGGTGAAGATGTCGCCGGACGTAAGTAGCCTGAAACTGGCGTGGATGACGGGAAATTGACCGGAGCCACGCCAGTTTCTTTAACATGAAAAGGCAAGTTCAGAAGGGGATGCTAACATGAATATTATTGAAGCCGTCATCGTTTTAGTCTTACTGGTTTTATTATCGAATGTCTTAGATCATTTTTTAGAAAACATCCCCGTTAGCTTAATTCAAGTCGTGTTAGGTCTCCTGTGGTCGGTGATCTTTCATATTACCATCCCCTTGGAAACAGATTGGTTCTTACTACTCTTTATTGCGCCATTGCTCTTTAATGATGGGCGGCGGTTTCCTAAAAGTGAGTTATGGACATTACGCGGACCAATTTTGGCGAATGCCGTTTTACTCGTCTTTTTGACCACTATTTTTGGTGGTTGGCTATTTCACTTGTTAATTCCTGGGTTACCACTGGCGGTGGGGTTCGCTTTAGCAGCCATTTTGTCACCAACCGACCCCGTGGCAGTGACTTCGATTGCTGAACAAGTCAGCTTGCCACCAGCAATTATTCACCTAGTGAGTGGTGAAAGCTTGATTAACGATGCCAGTGGTCTGATTGGCTTCAAATATGCTTTAGCAGCTGCAGTGACGGGCACATTTTCAATCTGGACCGCTACTGGGGACTTCCTATACACCAGTTTAGTCGGCTTCTTAGTTGGTTTTGCTGGCATGACTCTTTTGCAAATGTTACGCGAAACGTTACGGCGATCGGGGATTAATGATCCGGTCTTTAATACGGTTTTGCAACTCGTGAGTCCGTTTGTTGTCTACATTGGTGCCGAGATGATCCACGCGTCTGGCGTGATTGCAGTGGTAACTGCCGGTGTTTTAGCTCATTTGAATGAAAGCCGATTGGTTGAAGATGTCCCTGAACAGCGTTTACTAGTGGAACGAACCTGGGATATTATCGTGTATGTTCTAAATGGAATTGTATTTATTATTTTGGGTGACGAGCTACCGAGCGCCACTAAGGCGACAATTGCTGATCCGGCGACAGGAACCCTTGGCGCAGTCGGGTACGTGGTATTAGCTTGGGCGATCTTATTTTTAACGCGGGTGCTTTGGATTTATCTGTATGCGGGGGTACGACGGTTCAGTCGGCGGGAACGCAACGTACCACCGGTGACGTTGAAAACTGCTGTTATTTCTGGTCTGACCGGTGTGCGCGGTGCAATCACCTTGGCTGGCGTACTGACCATTCCGATAACGGTTGCTGGCGGCGCACCGTTTCCTGAACGTTCACTTATTCTATTCGTTGCTGCCGGCGTTATCGTGGTGAGTTTAGTGGTAGCAGCGGTGACGCTGCCTTTGCTAAGCCGGCATGGTGCTTTACTGGTCACCCGGGGGAGCCAGGTGGATTTGCTAGAGGAAATGGTCGGCACTGATGACCGCAACGCCACAGAGCGAAGCTTGTTGAGTCTGGATGAAGCAAAAACATATCTTGCCAAGACCGCTGTCGCAGCGATTGAAGTTCAACGGCGACCGGAAAATCAACGCGCTGCTTATGATCTGATGCTGGATTATCAATTTATTATTCGTCGCTTTGAATTACGAACCAAGCCGTCAACTGAAGTCGCGAAAATGGTTGAATTTGAGGTGGAAATTCGCCGAGTGGCCTTGCGTGGCGAATTGGCTCAATTAAATGCGCTACGAGAGGCTGGTCGTACCGGTGGTTGGATTTATCGATATTATCAACGGCAAATTAATCGGCGACTATTGAACGCTGACGCGCGCCAACGCCATGAACCACTCCCGGCGTGGCGGACTGCACGTCAACTAATTCGTCACGGGATTCGTCGACTGACAATTTTATTGACTGGTAATGATATGGCCGGTTTTCGTGCCCAACAAGTCTTGATTGAAACGGAAACGGCGAAGGCCGCTATTCGTCAGCTATCGCGTTTTTTTAAGCAAGATCATCATAAGAAAAATGTGCAACAACGACAAAGTGTCTACCACTTGATTGTTCATTATCGTTACCGAATTGAACGGCGCAAATCCAGTACGGCCACTAAAATTGCTCAACAAGAGCAATATGATTTAGCTCGCCAGGCGTTACGAGTTAAGGCTCTGGCGGCGGAACGAACGGCTGTTTCCGAACTTCTGGAGGCCGGTCGCATCAACGCGATTATGGCTGCAAATTTGCGCCAGTATGTCAACTATTCAGAAAATGTTTTGATGCTGGGGGAAGACCTGCAAACGGAAGCTAACCGTCCGGTAGACTAGTCGTGTGGAATCACTAAATCTGCTATAATGTAGCCTGAATAAGTTGTACTGCTATATTTCTGGCGGTATGGCTGAGATTTGTTAAGTATAGGAGGATCGCTATGGTATTCGATCCCATTAGTTGGATCACCTGGGGTAACGCAGCCCGGTTGCTTGATGTATTGGTGATTTGGTTTGTGATCTATGAACTCATCATGTTATTACGAGGGACTCGTGCTGTGATGCTATTTCGTGGCATTTTAGTGATTATTGTCATTAAAATCGCGAGTTGGTATTTAGGCTTAGAGACAGTTTCTTGGGTAATGGATCAAGTGATTAATTGGGGTGTCATTGCCTTAGTTATCGTTTTCCAACCTGAGATTCGGCAAGGACTCGAACGTCTAGGCCGCGGATCGTTTATTCAACGCGGGCGAACTGTTTACGATGATGAAGAGAATTTAATTGAATCGTTAGATAAAGCCATTCAATACATGAGTAAACGGCGAATTGGCGCGTTGATTGCGATTCAAATGGAAACCGGTCTGGAGGAATACATCGAGACTGGTATTGATTTGGATGCAGATGTGACGGGTGAATTGCTTATTAATATTTTTATCCCAAACACGCCGCTGCATGATGGGGCGGTGATTATTAAGGATAATCGGATTGCTTCTGCCACGGCTTACTTGCCATTGTCTGACAGCAACCTAATTCCTAAAGAATTAGGGACACGTCATCGAGCGGCGGTCGGCATTAGTGAGGTGACTGATGCGTTAACCATCGTGGTTTCTGAAGAGACCGGTGAAGTAATGTTTACACGAAACAACGAAATGATGCGCAACTTGTCACAAGAGGACTATTTAAATTACCTGCGCAAACAATTGATTCCTGCTGAACCGGAACGCCATAATTGGTTCTTAGATGCAGTTAATCGATTATTTCGAGGGGGTGGCCGGCAATGAAACCTTTTAATCGGTTCTTGAACAGCGCCTGGTTTTATCGGCTGATGGCGCTGATACTCGCGATTTTAATGGTGATTTATGTCACGAATACTGCTGCTAATGACACGCGTTTAGCGCGTCCAACCAATGGGAGCCGGATCTCTTCACTCACATCAACTAAGACGGCAACGATTTCGGTTCCGCTTCAGCTCAATGTTAATTCTAATAAGTATTTTGTCACGGGGTACCCGGAACGCGTTAAGGTTAAAGTAACCGGTCCGGCGGCCTTAGTGACAGCCACCACTAATACCCAGAATTTCACGATTAACGCAAATTTGCGCGGTTTATCAATGGGCAAACATAAAGTGAAATTGGTTGCGACCGGTTTGAATAAGGAATTAACTTATCAAATTCAACCACAAAATATCAACGTGACGATTGCGCGTCGTGCCACGGTAACGTTGCCGGTTCACGTCAAATATGATGCCAGCAATTTAGCAAGTGGTTACCAGATTGGCACCCCTTCCAGTTCTGTGACTAAAGTAACCGTTACGGGTGCCAGTGATCAAGTTGAGCAAGTGGCACAGGTCGTTGCCCCAGTTAACCTGACTAAGAACAGTACGTCTACGTTAAATGTTACCGCCCAATTGGAGGCACAGGATAGCAACGGGCGGACCGTTAACGTGGTTATTACGCCTGCCACAACTACCGTGAAGATTCCAATTACTTCTGATGAGAGCTCGAAAAAGGTAACGGTTAAGTATAGTGCAGTTAATGGTGCTGGTGATCGAAATTATGACTTGTCAGGAGATGTGGACAGTCTAGTTGTCTATGGTACCAAGTCTGCAATCGACAAACTCAAGGACACGATTACGATTCCTGTTGATGTGTCTGGACTACCTTTGGGCACGTCGAAGCAACAAGTTAATTTAACTCCGAGTGCCGCTGGACTTCGTAGCTATTCAATCACCAGTGCTGCTGTTACGATTAAGGTGACGGCAGTCAGCACCGATGCGGGCGCGCAGGGTGGCACGTCTAGTACGACATCCACTGGTGAATCGAGTGCGACGTCTTCATCTGCCAGTGATGGAACAACCAGTGGATCTAGCAGTGCTGCAAGTGGGTCATAAGTCAATATTGAAATGAGGAATTTTTAAGATGAAGTATTTTGGAACAGATGGTGTACGTGGGATTGCCAACCAGGATTTGAGCCCTGAACTAGCGTTTCGTTTGGGCCGAGCTGGCGGATACGTTTTGACCCAACACGCCGAAGGTGATCGTCAACCCCAAGTGCTCGTGGCTCACGACACGCGGATCTCTGGACAAATGTTAGAAGAAGCGTTGGTTGCCGGTTTATTGTCGGTGGGAATTGAGGTCTTAAAACTAGGGGTTATTACGACCCCCGGTGTGGCTTACCTTGTGCGTGTTCAACAGGCTGATGCAGGCGTTATGATCACTGCTTCGCATAATCCAGTAGCTGATAATGGGATCAAATTCTTTGGTAATGATGGTTTCAAATTGTCGGATGCGATGGAAGAAGAGATTGAGGCCTTGTTGGATGCACCAGTGGATGAATTGCCACGGCCGTCCGCGGATGGATTAGGGACCGTCGAGGATTATCAAGAAGGTGTCGCTAAATATACACAGTTTCTTGGGCAGACGATTCCTGACGAGTTGTCCGGCTTACACATTGCCGTCGACGCCGCCAATGGGGCAACAAGTAAATTAGTGTCACGCTTATTTGCTGACGTGGATGCTGATTTTGATACGATGGCAACTTCACCTAATGGTTTAAACATTAACGATGGGGTTGGTTCAACTCACCCTGAAGCGTTACAAAAGTTCGTCGTGGAACAAGGCGCAGAGCTCGGGGTAGCCTTTGACGGCGACGGAGATCGTTGTATCGCAGTCGATGAAAATGGAGCAGTGGTTGATGGTGACAAAATCATGTACATCTGTGGTAAGTACATGAGTGAGCACGGGCGTTTGAAAAAAGATACAGTTGTGACCACGGTGATGAGTAACATCGGTTTGTACAAAGCACTAGAGGCCAATGGCATGCATAGTGTTCAGACGCAGGTGGGCGATCGCTACGTGGTTGAAGAAATGCTTAAGGATGGCTACAACGTGGGTGGCGAGCAGTCTGGGCATGTTGTCTTCTTAGATTTCAACACGACCGGCGATGGTATGTTAACCGCCTTACAGTTGATGTATATCGTTAAAGTCACCGGTAAGAAGCTTTCTGAATTGGCGAGCGAAGTGACTAAATATCCGCAAAAACTGGTTAACGTAAAAGTTCGCGATAAAAAAGCAGCATTGGATAATCCTGAAATTCAGGCCGCTATCGATAAGGTTGAAGCTAAAATGGCTGGCGACGGGCGTGTATTGGTACGCCCAAGTGGGACAGAACCATTGCTGCGGGTCATGGCCGAAGCACCGACGCAGACAGCTGTGGATGGGTATGTTGACGAAATTGCCGATGTTGTCCGCGAGCAAGAGGGTATCGAATAACATCGTCAGAATGCCTCGCCGAAATTAGTGAGAATAAGACATTTTTTCGTAGAAACTAAGCATTAGCGTTTAAAAAGGGCCGCTCAGAACTGAGCGGCCCTTTTTTACAGGCAAGATAAGGCGCCTAGATGACCTCTTATTCGTATAGACCAATAATAATAACTGTTGACGAGATGATGTTAAAACAGTAGTATTGATTTGTTTTCAAAAACAAAAAGAATTGTTTTTGTGTCTATACCAATTGACGAGAGTAGGAGAACGCTATGTGTGGAATTGTTGGAGTTACCGGAAACGAAAATGCGGTCGCAATGTTGATGGAAGGCTTGCGTCGTTTGGAATATCGTGGCTATGATTCGGCCGGTATTTATGTTAACGATCAGAGCGGTCACGACTTTTTGGTCAAGGAAAAAGGCCGGGTTGCGGATCTGGCCAACGCATTGACGCCAGAAGTTCAAGGTACAACTGGCATTGCGCACACCCGCTGGGCTACCCATGGACAACCAAGTATTGCGAATGCCCATCCACAAATTTCGGCTGATGACCGTTTTTATCTCGTCCATAACGGGGTCATTGAAAATTATTTGGAATTGAAGACCAAATATTTGGCTGATGTTGAATTTAAAAGCGAAACAGACACAGAAGTCGTTGTGCAGTTGATCGATTACTTCGTTTTGCATGATAACTTGACCACGTTAGAAGCGTTTCGTAAGGTTTTGTACTTGGTTGGAGATTCCGCATATGGTTTTCTTTTGATGGATCGTGAACAACCGAATACGTTATTTGTAGCTAAGAACAAGAGCCCACTACTTGTTGGCGTTGGCAATGGCTTTAACGTTGTCTGCTCCGATGCGATTGCCATGCTGAATTACACCCATGACTTTATCGAAATGCAGGATGGCGAGATTATGATTTTGACGCCAGACAAAGTAGATATTGAGGATGAAGAAGGGCATCATATCACGCGCTTACCTTTCCACGTGAATATGGATGCTAGCGAAGCAGACAAGGGCACTTATCCGCATTACATGTTGAAGGAAATTGATGACCAACCGGCAGTGATGCGCAAGTTAGTTCAAACTTACTTTGATGACGCGGGTGAGATTGATCTTGATACAGATTTACTAGCTGATTTAAAAGCAGCGGATCGTTTGTATATTATCGCTGCTGGGACTAGTTATCATGCTGGGTTAGTCGGGGAACGACTCTTTGAACGATTGGCTAAAGTTCCTACGGAGGCTCATGTGGCATCCGAGTTTGCCTACAATACACCAATTTTATCAGCCAACCCATTTTTTATTTTTCTCAGTCAAAGTGGTGAGACCGCAGACTCACGGGAAGTTCTAACAAATATTGGTGAAGCTGGCTATCATAGTTTAACCATCACCAATGTTCAGAATTCAACGTTATCACGAGAAGCGACATATACGATGTTACTGGAGGCTGGTCCTGAAATTGCTGTGGCATCGACAAAGGCCTATACGGCGCAGATCGCAGTCGAAGCCATTGTTGCTAAAGCATTAGGCGAAGCAAACGGGATCAACGCGGCTAGTCAATTCGAGTTAGCTAATCAACTTGGATTAGTAGCAAATGGCATTCAAGCACTGGTCGATCAAAAAGAAGTTTTTGAGAAAATTGCCCAAGATAACTTTGTTGATCAACATGATGCGTTTTATATCGGCCGTGGCATTGACTACGCCGTTTCGCTTGAGGCTTCATTGAAGTTGAAAGAAATTACCTATATCCATTCAGAAGGGGTCGCGGCTGGGGAATTAAAACATGGCCCGATTGCCCTCATCGAAGCCGGTACGCCTGTGATTGGCTTGATTACGCAGTCTAAGACGGCTGGTCTCACTCGTAGTAATTTGGCCGAAACCGCTGCTCGTGGTAGTCATATTATGACGATTGTTTCTAAGTCCTTGGCCAATGTCCACGATGATATTATCTTAGAGGATGTGGATGAAACACTGGCGCCACTGTTGACCATTATCCCAGCTCAACTAATCTCGTATTACACTAGTTTGCTGAAGGGTCTGGACGTTGATAAGCCACGTAACCTTGCGAAAAGTGTGACTGTCCAATAAGCTAAATAAAAACGTTCCTGTCAGTCAGGAACGTTTTTTTATTGCACACATTTTGATTCACGCGCTTGTGCACTGGTGGAAAGCTGAATGGGATCATTTGTCATTGGGATGTGACGAAACGGTGCCTTGTCACGTGATGTTTTTGATCCTTGTAAAAGTTAGGAATCCTGTTATAATTGGACTATACCAATAAATGATAAGGAGATTCAACATGAAAGTAATTGTGGTGAAGGATGCAGTTGAGGGCGGTAAGCAAGGGTTCCAAGTGTTTAAAGATGCACTTGAGAATGGTGCTAAAGTATTTGGCTTGGCAACGGGCAGTACGCCAGTGTCCACATATGATGAAATTACGAGTTCAGACTTAGATTTTAGTCAATTGACCTCAGTTAACCTTGATGAATATGTTGGCTTAGGACCAGATCATCCACAGAGCTACAACTATTTCATGCACGAACATTTCTTTAATAAGAAACCCTTTGCACAGTCGTATTTGCCCGATGGTCTGAACAAAGACGCAGCTGCTGAAACGAAACGTTATGACCAAGTTATCGCTGACAATCCGATTGATTTAGGTATCTTAGGATTAGGTCGCAATGGGCATATCGGGTTTAATGAACCAGGCACGCCGTTTGATTCAACAACGCATGAAGTCAAATTGACGGAATCAACCATTGAGGCTAATGCTCGCTTCTTTGACAATGAAGAAGAAGTGCCGAAGTATGCTTACTCAATGGGCATTGGCTCCATCTTGAAAGACAAACAAATTTTGTTAGAAGCTTATGGCGCAGAAAAAGCTGATGCCGTTAAGGGCATGGTTGAAGGTCCAGTGACAACGGACTTGCCAGCCAGTGCTTTGCAGAACCATGATAATGTTATTGTCATCATTGACGAAGCAGCAGCATCCAAATTAAACAAGTAATAGATGAAAGAGCGCGAGAGGCCAACCTTAGCTGGTCTCTCGCGCTCCATTTGGATTCGAAACAACATCTATGGGCGCCATTTATCACACGGGATTGGACCGAATAATGAGCTTCATATGAAAAAATGATTAAAAAACAAATAGACTTTTTTTATAATTCATGATATTTTAAAACTACCATTTATTACTTCCTCTTCCAAAGCATTCACCCCAATGATGCTTTGGAATGAAATATCATCAATGATATTTCTAACCTAAATGGCCCTTAAAGGGAACCGATGCCCGTCGGTTCCTTTTTTGGTGGCATGAGTTAGCTGACTTGGTTCTCTTTTAGAATTGCATCCACCAGCGCCTGTGCAGCGTCGGTTTTGGTCCATTCTTCCCAGTGATCCATATCCCAGCCTTGCATTAAAAAATGATGGTTAACGTAGTCTTCGTATTTAATAACGTTGGCTGATTCAGGGATGTTTAGTTTGAGAATGCGAACTTCTTTGATGAAATGATGTTCGGCTGCAAACTCTGCTCGGCCATTATGAACCATATTTCCAATTTCCATATATTTGGAACCATCCACGCGGGTGATTTCTTCAATCATATCCAGTGATTCGTGCCCGGGTTCTGCCAGCGGCGTTGGTGTAGTTGCCATTTTGAAACCTCCCATTTTTTACCTACCAATATTATGCCATGAATCGGTAAAGATGCGCGGTTTATTTTAAATCGTTAACGTAAACGGCAGCCGATTGGGGGCAAAACAAAAACCACCATCTCGCGATGGTGGCCGGCATAAGAGAGAAAGAGAATTGATTAGAAGGTAATTACTAAATACCTTACAACAGCAGTGTAGCGAAAAATGTAAGCGCTGTCAATGCTTATTTTATTAAGCTTGGCGTCAACTTTTAGGAGGGGTGTCACTTAGCCTAGTGATCGGCAAAACCTTGAGAGTGTGATTCACGGACGACCAATGCTGAACTTCCCGGGCATTCGGCTGGAACGCCGTGGGCCTGCTGAACCGATGGCAGTTACATCCAGGTTGGGCTACTTTTCGGTTCACTCACTTATCTTTCAAAGTTGTGCATGATTCCCCCGGTGTGGTTAGATTGTTTTCTGCCAATTAACGTTCGATCACTAGATGGAATACACCTTTTTTATTCTTTGAACGCTACCTACCTTAAGCTTGATGCCAATTTTATTGAACTACAGTCGATTGGTTGAAAGTTTGTTTAACTAGTTAATTTTTAAATGAACAGCGCTGGTGTAAGTGCGATCGAAATGTGCGCTTCGCGAGTGTAAACGATTACAAAGTTAAGGTAAACGGTTAAAATAGAGGTGCAGCAAAGGATTTCAAATCAATCAATGTGAGGAGGAAATCTCATGGGATTTCAACCAGAACTAGCTATTATTGCCGTAACCACCATTGTTATTATGATCGGTCTAGGCATTGCCGGTCTGCGAGGCGGTCGCCAGATTCATTCGTAGGCTTTGACTAGATGGGAGGTTAGCTAATGACTAATGAATTAATTGGCCGGCGGTGGCTCATCAAGCAAGCGAACCGGCGGCAGTGGCTTGGACAATTGACTGATGATCGGCATTTAAGTTGGTCGACGCTTGGCGATTCTGATCAAAAACAACATGATGTAGTTGTACAATTGCAAACGATTACCAATGGTATTTATAGTTTAACGTGGGTTGATACCGACCAATGGACGACACTGATGCTTAATTTTAATACAGGGTCGATGAGTCAAGTTAGTGGTGGAACACAGACAGATGCGGAACTCAGGTCCGTCACAGGAACAGTACAATTATTAAATGATAATGGCACGCCGAACCTGAAGCCATTTACCAACCGGCAGATCGTGATTGCCTTTTGGAACGCTTTTTTCAACCGTCATGATATTACGGCGGTTCATCAGTACGTGGCCGTCGATCTGATTCAACACAACCCCAGTATTGCCGATGGCGCCGAAGCGATGTTGCATTATTATCGACCGTTGTTTGGCCCCCAAGGTAGCCTCAAACAGGCTTACCGGACGATTGTCAGCGTGGCGGATAATGATGATTTAGTGTGCTTACATGTGATTAGACGGGATCAACCAGAAGCCACTGAAATGGCCGAAGTTGATGTCTTTCGTGTGCGGGAAGCTAAGCTAGTTGAACACTGGATGGTAAAACAACCATTCCCTAATCATAGTGCCAACGGGCATCCGATGTTTTAGCGATAAGGTGTGAGGACTCAAATGCACCGCCTCGCCGTGGCTATGATATACTGGCTTTACCGTTAACCGAGGAGAAATGTTTATATGGCAGATCAACAAGCATGGGTTTTGAATCAATTGCAACAACTAAAAACACCGGATAATCAAATTGTCATCGATGCTGCAATTGCCTTGATTCAAGATCAGCAAACGGAAATCGAGAGTCTTCGTGGTGCGATGGAAGGGCGTTTGTGGAGTCCAAATCAATGGCGAGAGCCATAAGCAAGATGCACTGCGTTACTTATTTAATTAAGGATGCCTCAAAATGGGCGATTGGCATCGGGGGTGGTCGCACCTCGCGGATGCGGGACTGCGCGACTAGCAGGGAGGGAACAATAATGGCTAATGAAGAATTGTTGGCAGAATCCATTGATGTTTATATTCATTTTTTAAAATATCTTGATGAATTCGTGTCGCGGCCAGCGGCGGAATTTCAAATTTCATTCGAACAGTATCTAATTTTGCATGATGTCTCTCGTCAGCAAGATTTGACTTTAATGACAATTGCTGAAGATCGTAAAGTTACCCGAAGTGCCATTTCTCGGCAAATTAGGTCACTGCTCAACAAGAACTTGATTCTGCAATCACCTGATCCACACGATCGTCGCAAAATGAACTTGAGTTTAACACAGAAAGGTCAAGCCGCTGAGCAACAAATTACGGCGCGCGTGACCAAGCGGTTTAGCACCTGGATTGGTGAGTTTGGTGAGGAACAGGCCAAACAAGTCATCGACTTTATTCGTGAATTTGGCATCAAGTTTGCCAATGCAGACTAAATATTTAGGAGGTCATTGCTGATGGTAACCATTGTGGTCAATGAAGGAACATTGGATTTAGTAGATGGTGCAAGTATCAGTGCTAGTTTCAGTATCACTGATTTGGAAACTGGCGTATTACTTGAGTTAACCCAGGCTAACATTGATGCTGCCCACCTACAGGCGTTGATGAGCCAGAAACGCGCAGAGTTTGCGATCGCACTAACAGATGCGACTAATCAAGATATCGCCCATGTCTGGTGGCGCGATCCAGATCACGAAGTTCGTCAACTGTCCTGACTAATGTGACTTATTTTAGCTAAGACGTCCATCAATTCTATGGACGTCTTTTTATGTTAGAGGGTTAATTTGAAAAAAATTAGCCACCGCTAAATCGATTTTTTGACATAAAAAACAAAAAAATTGTTTGTAAACACTTTCAAGGAGCATGATGTGCTTGTAATTTGTGGGACTTCGGCACATAGTATACATGGCTCAAAAACCTGCCAAAAATATCCAAAGACGGAGTGATTGTCATCTGACAATCCGATGTTACGTCGAATTAACAAAAAGCTAACCAAAGCCGGTAAATTTAATCGTATTGGATTGATCTGTTTTTTGATGACGCGACGCTAGCGACCATCTTTGAAGGATTAGACCTGAGGAATCAGGAATCAAAACGGAAAAGAGGGTATCAGGATGAGCAAAAAGCATGATAAAAAGAGGGATAAAAAACGTGAGTTAGCATTCGATACTGGCGAAACAACCAGTGAAGCGAGCAATCACGATCGGAAGCATTTCGTTAACACAACCGGGGATCACGCCAAGAGTCTAGACGAGGTTAATGGTTCCATTTTGGTCCCACAACACGCTGGTTATTTTAGAACGCTAATGGCGTACACCGGACCCGGAGCGTTAATTGCCGTTGGTTATATGGATCCTGGGAACTGGATCACATCAATCGCCGGTGGTGCGCAATATAAGTACGCCTTAATCAGTGTCATTTTACTATCGAGTTTGATTGCGATGCTGCTGCAAGCAATGTCGGCTCGATTGGGAATTGTGACTGGTAAAGATCTGGCTCAAATGACCCGGGAACGGACTTCCAAAGGAATGGGGATCTTTCTATGGGTGATCACAGAACTGGCAATCATGGCGACAGATGTGGCCGAAATTATTGGGTCAGGGATCGCGCTGGAACTGTTGTTTGGTTTTCCGTTGATTGTCGGGTTGATTATCACCGCCTTTGATGTATTGCTGCTGTTAGTCCTGATGAAAATGGGCTTCCGAAAAATCGAAGCAATTGTTGCCACACTGGTGGCGGTGATCTTATTTGTCTTCCTATATGAAGTCATCTTGGCGCGGCCAGATGTGCCAGAAATTTTTGCTGGATTTGTCCCGCATCCAGGTCAATTACTGACGCACAAGCCAATGCTATATTTGGCACTGGGAATTGTGGGGGCGACGGTAATGCCCCATGACCTGTATCTAGGGTCATCGATTTCACAAACCCGTGCCTTGGATCGTAATGATCGCGACAGCGTTAAGAAAGCGATCCGTTTCACAGTGGCTGATTCAAACATTCAGTTAACAATTGCTTTTGTGGTCAACTGTCTGCTGTTGATTTTAGGGGCCGCCTTGTTCTTTGGAACCCACAGCGAACTAGGACGTTTTGTTGACCTCTACAATGCCTTAAGCAATTCCAAAATCGTTGGTGCGATCGCCAGTCCGCTACTTAGTATGTTATTTGCCATTGCGCTGCTTGCTTCTGGTCAAAGCTCAACGATTACTGGGACTTTAGCCGGGCAGATTATCATGGAGGGATTCATTCACTTACGAATCCCATTATGGGCACAACGGTTGCTAACACGTTTAATGTCAATCACACCGGTTTTAATATTTGCCATTATTTACAAGGGCAATGAAGCTAAGATTGAAAATTTACTAACCTTTTCTCAGGTATTCCTGAGTGTCGCACTGCCATTTGCCATGGTTCCCCTAGTTCTATTCACGAGTAATCGCGAGCTAATGGGCGAGTTTAAAAATCGACCATGGGTAAATTGGACTGCCTGGATTGTCACAGCAATTCTAATCGTGCTTAATCTTTGGCTAATTGTCGGCGTGTTTACCGGCTAATCCACAAAAAAGGAGCTGTCAAAACGACAACTCTTTTTTGTTTTGCTGAATTTAGCCTTGTCAGTTTCGTTCGAGAGACTTTTGTTTAAGCATATTAACCGGGAAGTTGATTCAAAAATTGTTCGGCTAGTTCACGATAATGACGAGCGGCATTAATCTCCGCTAGCAGAGGAAGATCGTGGGTCGATGCAATCCCGGTTTCTAACAATTTTTTATATAACTCAGGATAAGGAAAGTCAGAAGATTGAGCTAAGTTGAGCTCAATTTGTTGGTCATAAGCAACACGCCGAAAGTCGACCTCGTCAATGCCATTTTCATTAATGGTTAAGAGGATGTAGCTGGCAGCTCGATTAGCAAGTAGATGTTGTCGGGTAGACCAGGGTTGACCAACAGAGCCGGGGTTAAGAATTAATTGACCGGAAGATGTATAGCGAAGTAAAGGCATATGAATATGAGCATAAATACCAATGTCAATATTCGGATCGGGAATCAGTTGATCGAAGTTGCTCTGTGGCTGGGTTGGGAATAATAAATGACCACTGTTTCCCTGAGGCAAATTGTGAGAGAGATTGATTTTGAAACCGTTAATTGTTTTGGTGCTCGTCATCGGCAGTGTTTGAATTTGTTCTCGTTGTTGTTTGGATAAACGAGCGTAATCATAACGAACAAGCATGACAAAATAAACGTCGCTCGGATCGTTCAAATCGATTGCCTTTTTTTGAAGCACCAAATTGAAGTCAGTTTCCCAATTGCCCATGAGATATTGACTCGTATTAGCGTAGGCTAACAATTGGTAGCATTGTGCCGTACCAGGTCCACCAAAACCAATGTCGCCCAAGGACCAAATTTCGTCAGCCTGATGCTGACGGGCATCGTCTAATACTGCCGCTAAAGCTGTGGCATTACCGTGACTATCTGAAACAATCGCAATCTTATGCGCCATTTGTTCCTCCAACCGTTGACATGATCGATAAATTGTTAAATAAAAAACACCCCGGTACGACACGTAACGGAGTGTTTGGAAAAATAATGGAGATGGCGGGAATCGAACCCGCGTCCAAGCATATCGCCACTTGAACCTCTACGCTCATAGCCAAACCATTTAAGCTTCGCTAATCAAAACGCCGTTTGGCCAGGCAACCGTGATTAGCTAAGTCTGATTAATCTCTTCTGCTGACTTCAGACGTGAGCTTGCAGCGTAGCCCAAATTTTTGAGACCCGTAACCCGCCACCTGGGCCGTAACGGACGGATCTACGTCAAGCTACAATTAAGCAGCTAAAGCGTAAGAATTGTTATCTTTTGCAGATAAAAATTAGGTAGCGTTTTTACGTGGACGCAACCCACGAAGCGCAGTTCAAGTTCGACCTATACCTGTCGAATCCGGAACATCCCCATGAACAAAGGAAATTTTAACATGAAAGATGGGCATTGTCACGACTAACGATTTCGGCAATGAAGCAGAAACTTAATCACGTTTTTCAAAAAAAAAGATAGATTTTTGCGAATGTAATTGTGTTGTAATGGTAATTCACCACTTGTCAGAGTTAAATTGTATTGTACAGGTTCGACTACCACCAGCCATGGTAGCTATTACTCAGGACGCTAAAAGTAGGAGTGGAACATTCAAAATGAATAAGACTTTAAAAGCGACACTATTAACTTCAACCCTTGCCGTTGGTTTATTAGCAGGTACAACTGCTGTTAATGCCTCGACGGTCACAGCTGTCAAAGGGGATACTGTTTGGGCTTTTGCCCAAAAGCACCACACGTCAGTCGACGCAATCGCTAAAGCATCACATTTAGCGAATCCGGCGTTGATTCAAATTGGACAGACAATTACGATTCCAGACGCCCAAGGCTCAGCAGCACCTCAACCGCAGCCACAATCTGCGGCGCCAGCTAGTCAAGCAGCATCACAAGCTGCTCCTGTCTTGGATGCTAACGGAGATTATGTGGTCGTTACAGGTGATACGTTATCGACTGTCAGTGAAAAGCTCGGTTTATCCATGGAGCAATTGGTGGCAGCAAACGGCTTAGTTAATGCTAACTTCTTGTCTGTCGGTCAAGTGCTACATACGCAAGCTCCTGCTAGTCAGGCACCAGCTGTCAGTCAGGCCTCCGCTGCGCCTTCAGCAACACTGGCAAGTCAGGCGTCAGCTGTTATTTCAAGTGAAGCACCTGCATCACAGAACAGCCAAGCAACTGAATCAGTTGCTGCTCAATCGACACCGGCTGTGACGAGTGCACAAGTACAGTCACCACAGTCAACGACGGTGACACCAGCTTCCGCTGCGCCTTCTGCTGCATCACAGGCAACTCAAACGCAACAACCACAACAAACGCTAGCTAGCCAAGCAGCGCCAGCACCGACAACACCTGCGCCGGCTGCGGCAACACCAGTCGCAACTGATGCTTCATCTGCGGGGATTGCTGGCTTCCGTCAAGGAATCAATGGCTATCCAGCCGGACAATGTACCTCATTTGTTGCCGGTATTCTGCAGGCTGAAGGCATTCCGGCTTGGCAGTTTAGTTATCTAGGTGACGGCGCAAACTGGGGTAATTCTGCTCGTGCCAAGGGTATTGCGGTCAATAATCAAGCCAGTGCTGGTTCAGTGGCCTACTTTGCTTACAACCATGTGGCGTACGTTACCGGTGTTAACGGCAACGGGACAGTTAACATCATTGAAGGAAACTTTAATGGGTTGGCTTATCACGCCCGTACCATCTCTGCTAGTGAAGCGGCTGGCTATATCCACTTCTAGATGGCTGTCAATTTTCATTAAAATCATCGATTATTATATAAAATCCTCTCCAAGTTTGAGAGGATTTTTTTGATGAAGTCGATTGACTAACGCACATTCAACCGATATGGGTGTGTTTCAAAACAGCTTTTCATGATAAAGTTAAACACATTATTAACCGGGAGGCGCGTTGTGCGAAAAAAATCTGCTTTTCATCGGCTCTTTCGAAAGCAAGATCCTAAATTTTATTTTGATCAGGATGCCCGATTAGTGCCGTCGTTGACGACTAAAGATCTGTTAGGGCTGGGTCTAGGTATGGTGGTGGGCACGGCAATCTTCACGTTGCCGGGAATTGTTGCGGCCGATCACGCCGGCCCGGCCGTCGTGTTTTCTTTCCTGCTGGGTGCCATTGGTGCAGGGTTAGCGGCATTAGCATACGCCGAGACTGCTTCGGTACTGCCATTTGCCGGCTCCGCCTACAGTTGGATCACTGTCTTGTTTGGCGAAATTTGGGGCTGGTTTACCGGTTGGGCGCTACTAGCTGAATATTTCATTGCGATTGCGTTTGTTGCGTCTGGATGGTCGGCCTATGTTCAAGGCTTTTTGGGCAGCTTGGACGTTCATTTACCTAAAACACTGACAGCGGGCTTTAACTTACAGCATGGAACCATGATCGACGTGCTGGCTTTGGGGGCAATCTTACTTGTCGGTTGGCTCTTGTCACACGGGATTGATCAGATTTCTCGACTTGAAAATGGTCTGGTCATTTTTAAAGTAGTGGTTGTCGTCATTTTTATTATCGTGGGCGCAACGGCGATCCATACTGCCAACTATGTGCCGTTTATTCCGAAGCATCGACCAGGAACGAGTTTTGGCGGCCTAACCGGTATTGTGGCCGGCACTGCCCAAATCTTTTTAGCCTACGTCGGTTTCGATGCGATAGCGGCCAATACGGCTGAAACAAAGAATCCGCAAAGGACAATGCCACGCGGAATTATTGGCACATTAGTGATTGGCACCGTACTTTTTATGCTTGTCTCGTTAGTTTTAGTGGGCATGTACCGATATACTAGCTATGCTGGTAATGCAGAACCTGCGGCATGGGCGCTGCGGCGTTCTGGACATAACCTAGTGGCCGGGCTCTTGTCATTAGTAGCAATTTTGGGAATGTTTGCGTCATTAATTGGCATTCATCTGGCCAGTTCCCGCTTAGTCTATGCCTTTGGTCGAGATGGGCTGTTACCGAAGTATTTAGGCCATCTTAATCAGAAGCAGTTGCCTAGTCGGGCGTTGACGTTGGTGACGATTGCTGCAGCCGTGCTGGGTTCTATTTTTCCGTTTACCTTTTTAGCGAATCTAGTTTCAGCGGGCACGCTGGTTGCGTTCATGATGGTGTCGTTTGGCATTTATGCATTGCGGCCACGAGAGGGACGAGATTTAATGGCAGCTCAATTTAAAATGCCTGGTTATCCAATTTTACCGGCGATTTCAGCAGGATTTTCTGCGGTCATTTTTCTAGGCCTAAATCAGGCTGCCAAGTTGTTAATGGTGGGTTGGTTTGCAATTGGGTTGCTCATCTATTTAGGCTATGGTTTCAAACATTCCAAACTACAGCACCCAGCAAATTGATCATTGTTCAATTAGGACTCATTGCAACGCTTGAATTTTCACGCTTGGCGCGGGCATTCAGGATTGGTTTATGTTAAACTAAAGCTTCAAAGAGATTTAGCAATTTAACCAGTGGCATAAATTGGCTCACGACGATGTAGGATTGTTTGACAGTTTTTACATCGTCTTTTTTTAAAAAAATTTTGGGTGAGGTGCGGGATGAAAAAAGAAATCGCAGCTGTTCGGTTAACAAACAATCCGAGTCGGATTTCAGGTGTTCGTGAAGTAGTTCGCGTTAAACTGGTCGATGAGAAGGAGTACCAACTACCCGCATTGTTCGATGAAATGGCGGTAAACGACTTCTACTACATTGATCAACATGGTCAGGAACGGATTATTGCGTCAGCAAATGAGCAAGGTCATGTGGCCGTGTGGACTAAGGATGAAGCAAACCACCATCAAGATGAGTTGATGGCATTGCCCGAGTTTTAACCAACGATGAATTTAATGTTGGTCGTCGTAGGTACACTTCTCAGTGTGCTTGCGGCGTTTTTTTGTGAAAAAAGTTTTCATAAACAACTCGCTTAAAATTGGACTATACCAGGATGCTGAATCCTTGGTGGATTTGGAACCTAGTGTGAATGAAAGTTCAATGAAAGTCCAAAAAAGGCTTGTAAAACCGCTTACATTATTAGAGAATATAACGTAAAGTTTTTTACGCCGGAGTCAACGTCTGATGATTGAGGCGTTTGGCTTCACCCGGCTAAGAGGAGGAAAATTAAAATGGCAGCAAAAAAGTTAATCGGAGTAGATTTGGGTGGTACAACGATCAAGTTTGCAATCTTAACCTTAGATGGTGTTGTGCAACAAAAGTGGAGTATACCGACTAATATTTTAGATGAAGGAAGTCACATCATTCCTGATATTATTCAATCAATTAATCACCATTTAGATCTATATCAAATGAACCCGGACGACTTTGTGGGCATTGGCATGGGCACACCGGGGACAGTCGATTTGGATGCAGGGACGGTAACGGCTGCCTATAATCTGAATTGGAAAACGCTTCAGAACGCAAAACGCGACATTGAGGCTGGTACTCATATGGCATTTGCATTGGACAATGACGCAAACGTGGCCGCACTTGGTGAACGGTGGAAAGGTGCTGGAGATAACGAACCCGATGTTGATTTCATTACATTAGGAACTGGTGTCGGTGGCGGTATCATTGCTGGCGGCCGCTTACAGCACGGGGTTAACGGCGCCGGTGGTGAAATTGGTCATGTGACGGTGCAACCTGGTGGTTACCTATGTACTTGTGGAAAACATGGATGCTTGGAGACATATGCTTCCGCTACTGGGGTCGTTCACCTAGCCCATGATTTTGCGGAAGAATATTCTGGCAATTCAACGCTCAAAAAAATGGTGGATAACGGGGACGAAATTACTTCTAAAATTGTGTTCGATCTCGCTAAACAAGGGGACTTTTTGGCAAACGAAGTCACAAATAAGGTGGGCCAATACCTTGGTTTAGCCGTTGCAAACTTGGCTAACGTACTTAATCCCAGTGCCGTAATTATTGGTGGCGGAGTTTCTGCCGCTGGTCAGTTCTTGTTGGATTTGGTGAATAAGACATTCCAACAAGAAGCATTCACGACAGTTCGTCAATCGACCCAATTAAAATTGGCTCAATTAGGCAATGATGCTGGTGTAATCGGTGCTGCTTCTTTGGCGCTACGATTCGCGGATGATACCGACTTGAGTGAATCAGCTCGGGTGGCCAATGTTGCCGCGACGGTTGTCAAATAATGATATGTTGAATTAGTTAAAGGAGTTTCAAATGGGCATTTTAATCGCGTTAGTTCCAGTGATTGCTTGGGGGTCGATAGGACTAGTTTCTGGTAAACTAGGCGGATCGGCAGCACAGCAAACCTTAGGGATGACCATGGGAGCCGTGCTCTTTGGCGTTTTATCACTGTTGATTTTTCAGCCAACCTTAGATGCAAAAGTGTGGATTGCCGGGTTGCTCTCCGGACTGTTATGGGTCGTCGGACAAGCTGGACAATTCACGTCAATGAAAGCGATGGGCGTCTCTAAGGCGATTCCGCTTTCCACTGGATTGCAGTTGGCTGGTAATGCGTTGGCTGGGGTTTTACTTTTTCAAGAATGGGTCACTGGCAAACAGTACACGATGGGTACGATTGCCGTCATTGCGCTGATCATTGGGGCAACACTGACCTCCCGGCGTGATCCGCACAAACCTGGTGATACGAGTCAGGGCCGCAGCGCATCAGCGGGTGCGCGAGCGATGACGATTTCGACCATTGGTTATGTCGCTTACACGATTGTGATCAAAGCGTTTGAAAAATGGGGTGGTGTGGGCAATGCCACGGACTTCACTCATGCCGTTGTTTTTCCTCAATCTATCGGTATGCTGTTAGGCGCTGTTGTCTTTGTTTTAATGATCGGCGCGCGTCGGCAGATGTGGCAAGCGCCAACATGGAAGAATATTATTACCGGACTGTTCTGGGGGACTGGGAATCTGTTCATGTTCTTAGCTACCGTCAAGGTGGGTTTGGCCGTGGCCTTTTCATTGGCCCAAATGGGAATCATAATTTCCACATTTGGTTCGATCTGGTTGCTTGGGGAACGCAAGACGCACTGGGAAATGGTGAATATCATCATTGGCTCAGCTTTAATCATTGGTGGAGGGATCATGATCGGGATTATGTAGCCGGTCAATTAGCTCAAACACACGAAAACGTTATTACTTTATTAAAAATCGTCGCCTAATTGCTGGGGCGATTTTTTGTTTTAGTTTAGTCCGTGATGATCGGCCATTTATTAACCAAATTAAAAATAGACCACTTTTTTTAGTGGCTAAAGGAAGATGACGTAGCGGATGAATATTGGTATATACCAATGTTAGGAACAGGCTTTCATTGCCCATGGGTCAATGTTTTAGTGTATACTGAAACATGAAATCACAATTAAGAAAGAGGTAGGCAAAGCATGGCATATATTTCCTTTGATAGTTCTAATCTGACAAAGTTTGTTCATGAGAATGAACTGGGCGAAATGCAAGCAATGGTAACTGCTGCGGATGAACAGTTGCGGAACGGAACAGGGGCTGGCGCAGATTTCCGTGATTGGTTAGATTTGCCAACGGCTTATGATAAAGAAGAATTTAGCCGGATTAAGGCAGCTGCTAAACAAATTCAAAGTGATTCAGAAGTGCTGGTCGTTATCGGAATTGGTGGCTCATATCTTGGCGCCCGCGCCGCAATTGACTTTTTGAATGAAGCCTTTTATACAGCGTTACCTGCTAGTGAACGCAAGGGAACGTTGGTGCTCTTTGCCGGAAACTCGATTTCTTCTTCATACGTCCACGACTTGATTCATGTCATCGGGGATCGTGACTTTTCCGTTAACGTCATTTCTAAGTCAGGCACCACGACGGAACCTTCAATTGCCTTTCGAATTTTTAAGGAACGTTTGATTGCGAAATATGGCGAAGATGGTGCTAAGAAGCGTATTTATGCGACGACTGACCGTGCCAAAGGGGCGCTAAAGACGGAAGCGGATGCTGCCGGCTATGAAGAATTCGTGGTTCCTGACGGTATCGGTGGGCGGTTCTCTGTCTTAAGTGCCGTTGGTTTATTGCCAATTGCTGCATCTGGTGCTGACATTGATCAGTTGATGAAAGGTGCTGCCGATGCTGCTGCCGAGTACACTGACACTGACTTGACGAAGAATGATGCCTATCAGTATGCTGCATTACGGAATATTTTATATCGCAAGGGTAAAACGACTGAATTATTAGAGAACTACGAACCAACTATGGCTTCTTTTGCGGAATGGTGGAAGCAGTTGATGGGTGAGTCTGAAGGGAAAGACCAAAAGGGGATTTATCCATCTAGTGCAAACTTCTCCACGGATCTACATTCGCTTGGTCAATACATCCAAGAAGGCCGTCGTAACTTAATGGAAACTGTCGTTAAAGTGGACAAACCAAAGTACGACATCGATATTCCAAAGGAGGCCGACGACCTCGATCAACTTGGTTATCTCGAGGGGCAGACGATGGATTACGTCAATACCCAAGCTTTCCGTGCTGTTACCCTAGCGCATACTGATGGTGATGTACCGGTTATGGCTGTTCACATTCCCGACCAGACAGAATACTCGTTAGGTTACTTGATTTACTTCTTTGAAATCGCCGTGGGTATTTCTGGCTACCTGAATGGCATCAACCCATTCAACCAACCAGGGGTGGAAGCTTACAAGGTCAACATGTTCGCCCTTTTGGGTAAGCCTGGCTTTGAAGAACAGACTAAGGAAATCCAGAAACGCGTTCAGGACTAAGGTTCATCACCTTATAATTGGCCCACAACATGTATGCATTAGCGCTTGTTTTCCTCTTGAGTGCTACCATTAATGCTACCATATGGCAGATTATTATCATTTTTCTCGTAAAAGTCGTCCAATTTTTGGGTGGCTTTTTGTTTAGGAGTCAAATTCGTCCGGAAACAACACTGCCAAAAAGTTAAATTTAGCAGTAGTCAAAGATTTAAAATCACCCAAAGTTGACGCTATTTTTTTCTGACGCCGATTTGAGGTCGTGGCTGACAAAGTGGTAAAGTGACAGAGGGATTAGTGACGTGTCGCTAACGGAAAGGATTTACCAATGAACAATAGCGAACAATTTTTGCACGATTTAAAAGCAACGCTGCGTGGTCATGTTGAGAACGATCAAGCAACGTTGAAGGCCGTGACGGTAAGATTAAAGGGGAGCCAAAGTGGTCGTTATGAAATTTCGAAATGGCGGGCTAAGGATGGGCTAAATCATGAGTTTATGTTTGCTTGCCACGATCAACAGGTGACGTATTTATACATGCATTAGGCACTAACAGGTTACAATTTAAGACTAAATTGATGAAAAATGTCAGCGACGAGCTAGGCATTTTTTTTGCGTGTCGACAGTAAGTATTATTTAATCTAATCAAGATAACAATTAATAATAACTTATCAATATAAGTAGTTAAAACGAAAGCGAGGCTAGACAAATGATTACAAATGCGACAACTTTTATTCACGATCTGCACCAAATTTTACGAGGTGCTGCTACTCAAGCAGATACTGATATGACCAAGACGATTAAAACAGTCAGTCATAAATTACGGCATACTCAATCATCTCATTATCTTGTTTCCCGTTGGCGGTCCAACGATGCTTGCGACCATGAATTCACGTTCCAATGTAACGCAGATCAGACCTATACTTATCTTTCTCATAATTAGAAGCAAGAGAGCAGGTGGTTTGAATGACAATTAGTCAGGTCGTAAGTCACGTACGGCAAGCACATCAGTGGGATCGCGCACAACTAGCGATGAAGTTGGATGCTCGGCCTGAAGATATTCGTAATTGGGAAAACGGTGACCAATTGCCGAATTTTTCACAACTGCTACTGTTACGTGATTTGGCACAAGTTTCTTTAGATGAATTAGTTGATGGTGATGAACGTCTGCGACAACAGCTAGTTGTGGAACCAGGTGTTCATCATTTGCGATCCATGAATGGTTGGACCTTTTTAAGTCATTACTGGTGGCTGCTTTTTGCGATTGGTGGTTATTTAAGCTGGCTGATTCCTTATTTTGTTCGCCTATTCCACTAAGCCTTTCAAAATTGGACTTGCCTCAACTAGATGGCGCAAAACTTTGGACACCGCTAAATTGAAAAAACAGCGTTCCTATTTGAGGGGACGCTGTTTTTTAATTGATTGAAGCCATCAATGTGCCGCAGAAAAGCTCGGGCCAGATTGGGAATCAACTAATAAATGCATTGTTGTTTTGTAGATAAGCCATTTCGTCGAAAATGATGTGTTGCTGCAGCTCTTCGGCGAGCCCCACGCTCATTTTTCCTGCGCTAATTGCTGCTTGGAAGAATTCATATTCGGCATGGAAAGCGGTTAAAAAGAGTTGATAAACAATTTTAGGATCGGGAACGGGCATGTTCATGCGGCGATGACGTTCCCGATAAGTTCGTTGAACAGCATGTAACTCAACGGTTGTTGTACCACCGTGAGCATGACGATAATCTTTTAAAGCATCGACGACAGCATTGAAACCGACTTCTTCAATTGGTCGAATGTCTTCACCGTGTGCCTGGAACTGACGCTGCCAATAAAATTGTTCTGCAATCAATGGCGTCGTAAAAAACATATCTTGTCCCGATTGAACATCTTGGTACAGACGACCGGTATGAATACTAAAGCGAATTCTTAGCATAAGATTGTGCCACGGATTGGTGTCGACAGTAGAAACACTTAAATCAAGAAATTCAGTGTAATAGTAGAATTCATCGTCGGTAATTTCTCCGCGGCCATGCATATCAGCGATTGCTTTTCGCTCCGCCGCATCGGCTAGGTCAAAAATATGGCGACGTTCACGCCGATGAGAAATTTTATTTTGATGCAATTGTTGACTCAATGCGTCTACAACAATTTGAGCTTCAGCGGGATGCTCCTTATCGCCACGGACGGTATTCATCGCAGTCATAATCATTTCTTTGGTCCATTGTGTAATCGGTTTTTCCGCAGATGGTTTCGTCACTTTTGTCATTCTAGGCACTGCTATAGCAGCAACGGTCAAACTAATCATGATAACAACGGCGACGATAAAGATGAGGGCGTTTCGATCAATCGGTAGTTGTTTATTTCCCAAGGCTGGTAGCAGGAAAGCAAGCGATAAGGAGATCGTCCCGCTAGCACCACTGACGGCCATTAACCAACTGTCCTGCCAACGATGTTTACTGGAAACATGCATCCAGACAAGGTAGCGTGACCATAGGAGACGTAGGACAAATTTTAGGCCATATAAAACGATACCGATTAGTATGAGTAGACCTAATAACCCTGGGTGTTTGGTTGCAATCTGAATAACGATGGTTGGTAGTGAGATGCCAAGGAGGACAAAGACTAAACCGGTCAATGCTTCCTCAACGATTTCCCACACATTGGAACGGACTAACTGCATTCGGCTTGAGATCAGCTGTAAGCTGTCATTTTCCCGACCTTGAACGAGGCCCGCGGCCACCACTGCTAGAATACCGGATAATTCGTATTGTTCTGCAACAAAATAGGCTAGGAATGGCACAATTAACTCAAGTGATAGCATGACAAAGGGACTGTCATCATCGCCGAGAATTAAGATGCGGCGAAGATAATGAAATAAGGAACCGATTAAGACGCCGACAAGCAGACCGCCAATGAACTCAAGGATAAACTTGCCAACGGCCGCGTTTGCGGAAAATGTGCCGGTTGTAAACGCCAATAATGATAGGTCAAAGGCAACGAAACCAGAAGCATCGTTAAAGAGAGATTCGTTTTGCAAGATTGTAAAAGGAATTTGAAACTCAGGATTCGGTTGGGCGAAGGCGCTAACTGCGGAAGCATCTGTTGGGGTAACTACAGCACATAGTGCCAGAGCCAGTGCGAATGGCAAAAGTGGAAAAAACAGGTGAAGCGCCGCGCCAACTAGCACAACCGTCACTAGGACTAAAGCTACGGACAAGGAAGCGATATTAATGGCGCCTCGACCGATCCAGTAACGCGAAGCGGACTGGGATTCGTTGTACAGCAGTGGCGTTACAATGAAAAATAGAAATAGATTGGGGTTAAAAATGTAGTTATGATACATCGGTAGAATCGACACAATGAGTCCCATCAAAATGAACCATAACGGCAATGGAATAATCGAGAAGTGTCGGTTAGCGATGACCGCGGCGACAACGCCAATTAGAATAATCAGAAAGAAAAATGTAGTGGTCATTTGTTGCCTCTCATTTCGACGGTAATTTAAGCTGGGAATAACGACAATTTAATTTAGCGGTCCTGATTATCATAAAGCATCACATCTAGTTGACCGTGCTGATATTTAGCCATATAGACTTGTCGAACATTGCTGACAGCCTGTTGTTTTAACTCGGTTTGCAACCAAGTATTGTCTTTACCCATCAGTTCTAAAACATCTGGATCGACTTGTCCATCAACGATGACGGGGTATCGCACATCTTCATCACCGCGGGTGAGGACGGTGATGCTGCCATTTTGTTCGAGAATAGCGCGTTTAACTTGGTTTAAGTCATATGCACCAACCGTTCGGAGCTTAAAGTCGACATCTTTAGCCGATAAATTAGCTCGTAAACAATTTTCAACGAGCAGATGACCATTTCGAACGATCGTAATGGGTTGACCGTCAATAAACTTCCCAATGCTATGAATGTGAGTTTTTAAATATCGGGTAATCAAGATTAGCAAAGCCCAAATTAGTAACACGACGATAAACTGGGCTAGTGTGATTGTTGAACTGTAAATAACTCCGCCGATAATACCACCAAGAACATAATTTTGCAGTTGATCCATCGCTGAGGTTGGGGCCAGGTTGCCTTTGCCAGTAAAATTTATTAGCAAAGTGATAAATAAAAAACCGACGACTAACTTTAAAACGATGTCGGGATAATTTGCCATGCGTCAGTTACACTCCCTTCACAGTAATCCGTGTTTTAACGAGGCTGACCCGTTGTAAAACAAATTCTGAACCATCCGCGTTATAGACAACATTATAGTAGTGATTTGCTGATTTAACGAGCAAGCCAGTGTTTGCTTGTGAGGGATTGTTTACAGCAAGCGTTTGCGGTTTTACATTGAGCTGATGAGCAACCTGCTTAACGGTCGCAATGATTTGTCCGTTTTGCTTTGAGGAGGCTTGAAGATTGGTGAAGTCGTTATACTGATAAGCTAATGTTAGCATTAAGAATGTCCCGGCAATTACAGCCAAATCTTTAAACTTAACATCCCAACGATGGCGTAAGTATTGAAGCATTAATAGCAGTGTCACGACCACTAGGGCACAGATGATCGCAATTCTTAAATACTGGCCTTGATTTTGATTTGACACAATAAATTGATAACTGTAAAAAGTCATCGGATGATCCTCCCGATAAGCGCAATGTAGATTGTGGGATACATGGGTAACAAGAACTACTAGTCACAGTGGGCGGCATTTAAATTCGGAGTGTGGTACCCTTGAGTTAGGGAAGGTGATCGAATGACACCGCAACGTTTACTACGACACATTAAACGAATTACTGCCGCTGGTACTAGGCAGCTTTTGGTTGTAGTCAATCCGCATCGTATGTATGAATATGGCTTGGGTACTGAGCCTTACGATGCTGATAATATTGAGTGGTTCACCGGTGATATGGATCGAGTGACTAAGATTATCGATGACCAGAAAATTTCAGCCACGTTTATGGAAGCGTCAGATGGGCAACCGGATAATGCTCGGCAAATTTATAATCACCACCGCAACGAATTGCGACGTCGCTCCCGTTGACTGTCGCCTTATTGTTGCTGTAAACGCCACGTTGATGGCGTTTTTTATTTAGATTGATTCATCACATAGCGAACGCTGGCGTAGACTTGGTGCGATATGTTGATTACCCCAATCACAAATGGCATCAAGGACTGGAATTAAAGTTTGTCCGGTATTGGTGAGCTGATACTCGACGTGAGGTTGGGCGGTTTGAAAGTCATGACGACTGATTAAGCCATCTTCCACCAATTCCTTAAGCTGAACGGTCAATGTTTTGTGGGATACATTTTCAATATGATGCTGTAGTTCCGCAAACCGACAGTGCTTTTGGTCAGCTAGTTCAAATAAAATCATAATTTTCCATTTACCTTGAATGAGTTGCATCGTCGCATCAAATTCATTGAGATAGGGCGCTTTTTTCTGAGAATTTATCATGGATGAACCCCTTTCTGATTAGCGACAATCGAATGTTATGTTGATTATTATACTGATTCTTGTGTCGAAGATAAAAGAAGTATCATTTTTCGTAATTGGAAAATGTTGGACATGCTTAAAGCTGTGGTTAGAAGCACATCGAGATTTATCTGTTTGTACAATGTTTTGCTGTTTTTATTAGGTCATTGGTCCGGTTGCTAGTAGTACAGTCGTCAGTCAGTTCGCTACTTGCTGGCGGCCTAGCTGGAAAAGTATTAAGTGCTCTCATTCTCACCAATCCATGACCGCAAGGGGTGAGAGCATGGAATACTATTCAAGGATGGTTGGGGGAATGGTGCAGTTTGCTGTATCGTTCTATATCTCCGCAAGAGCAGTGAAGTTGCTTGCTCAAGCATACGAGATTATAAAAAAAGCTAGTTACACAAAGTAACTAGCTTAACAGTCATACTTGACCGGCGGACAAAGGGCATTCTTTGACGAGACCCCTTTGCCTTTCCAATGACATTATTATATCAGGTTTGCCATTAAAGACAAACGATATTGCCGGGGATGTACCGAGTGGTGCATCCCTTTTTCTTTGGTCTTTTCAGACCCTTTAAAAAAGCACATTTGCGGTTCCATAGAAATGAGAACCAGAAATAAAAAAAGCCGCCCATACGGACAGCCTGCGGACTAAAACCTTAACCCCAGTATCATAACAGAACATGCCAGTTCCACAAGTGGCTAAGTTAAACTTGGGAGTCTTTGATAATCATCAAAAAAGGCGTGCCACAATGTGACAAGGCCTAACCCCAGCCGCCCGCCGGTGTATTTTTATTATGTGGTGCCATTATGTGAGGTAGACCAATTTCAAAAGTCACTCAAAAATTGGTCTGTGGTGCCAGTGAAACTCTGTATACACTGGTATAAAGGTGTTTATTGATGATTAAAATAAGCCAAAAGTATTCAAATACGACTTTGGTCTATAAAAAATGATGTTTTTAGTTGTTTCGTGGTGCCATTTGGTTTTAACTGAATCAAACTAAAAGGAATAAAAAAATGCCTCAAATGCTGATATAACAGCCTTGAGACAATCAGATGAAACACTATAAACCCTCAAAGTTGGGTATACTGGGCTCGAACCAGTACATTACGGATTCAGAGTCCGCTGCCTTACCAATTTGGCTAATACCCAATGAAATTTTAAAGTCGTAAATCTGCCAAGCAAGCGCCCGGGTGACTTTAAATCACCCCACCGGGGATCGAACCCGGAACTCCGCCTTGAGAGGGCGACGTCTTAACCAATTTGACCATGGGGCAAATTTACTCTACTTATTATACGGTACTGACCAACGATGTCAACGGGAATTCCTAGAAAAAGCTAAGGTTTCGTGTGAACGGATAAGTTAATGCCACTCTTGTAGGGGTTTTGGTCATGAAAAAAGTCCCGGCTTGTGACTGGGACTTGCTGGCGCTTAATTAGCTTCATCTTTAACCACTAGCACATTGACGACGGCTTCACGAACGACATAACCCGTGGTAGAGCCTAAGATGGCACGTTCGAAGGCGTTCGTACCTGTTGCACCGATTACTATGAGATCAATGTCATGCTGTTCGGGAAAATATTTGGCGATAGTTGGTTTGGGGGCATCGTGAATAACGGTGGTCTTAATGTTAGTAAAACCGGTTTTGTCAGCGATGGATTTTGCCAAGCGTTTTAAATAACCATCGGCGCGTTGTTGTAATTGAGCTGAGACATCTTCTAGCGGATACTCAGGTGCCGAATACATTGGGGCAATAACCTCAAGTAAACTGATGTCAGCGTCATTTTGTTGCGCAATTGCTACGGCCGTATTTAAGGCAGCCTCGGCATTACTGGATTCGTCAGTCGGTACTAAGATGTGCTTTGGTTTAAAGGGCATAGTCATAGCCTCCTATCGATTAGTGAAATGGCAATATTTCTATGCTTTGTTTATAACATTTTAATAAATAAAAATCATAAAAAATGCTTATAACGGACTTGCCAGCAGATGTACTGCAGTCCGGTTGCATTGTTGACAGGCTTTCGATAGGCTGGATAGATAGGACAGGAGGATAAGAGATGCGTCATAAATTTAAATACGGCAGTTTGCTTTGCGTAATCGTATTGATCGTGTTAGGTATAAACCTACAGTCAGCCATGGCCAAAGGGCGATCTAAGCTTGATTGGCAGGCACCTTCACAAGCAAAACCATATCCGGATTTGCAGCGCTATCCACACGCCTGGTTTGATGTTTCGTTAAAACGACAACGACTATACATTAAAAATGGTCAGCGTACGTTATACACAATGATCATTTCAAGCGGAAAAAACGCGACCACACCACGAGGAACGTTTGCAATTCAAGCCGAGCGAGGTGCGAGTTTTTACAACGAACGATTGCAAGAAGGCGCGAATTATTGGACCTCGTTTCTTGATCATGGGGTGTACCTGTTTCATACAGTACCGACAAAAGCTGACGGAAGTTACAATGTATCGGAAGCAAAGCGGCTGGGGCGGCCGGCCTCACATGGTTGTGTGCGACTCACCGTTGCAGACGCAAAATGGCTGAATGAATCGGCACCTACGGGGATGAAAGTGGTGATTCACTGATCGTGACAATGAAAGAGAATTTTTGCCGCGATGATCTGTTATCGATTAGCTCATAAGGGATTTAGTTATTTTTTTGTTGATAATTGTTGCCATTGCAGCCACCCCCAAAGGGTAAATAACGTGATGGCATAGAGGGTGCATCCCCAGAAGGCGATAATAATAATTAAAGAATTGGTGAATTGACGCATCACAAGCAATCCCAATGCGAGGACAAAACTGATCACTAGGCGGCTGGTTAATTCATCTAAGTGTTGTTGCCGTTCTTTTTGCGACATAAGGCTCCTCTCTACGAATTTAAGTGTTCAAATCATTAATTGTTTGATTAAAAACAGCTAATTTGCAATGACCCGGGCAAAAACGTTACGGTATTGAGTAAACAAAAGCGGAATCAAACTGGCGGATAGCCAGTCACTGTTATAAATAGCATTATTATGGTGATTTAGACAAGGAGTTGGGAAATAAAAATGTTTTTAAAAATGAGTCATCTGAATAAGACCTATCCAGGCAATAAGGTCGCCGTGGCGGATTTTAACTTGGAAGTAGAACGCGGTGAATTCATTTGTTTTATTGGCACATCTGGATCAGGGAAAACGACTACCATGCGGATGATTAATCGCATGTTAACGCAGACATCTGGTGAAATTACGATTGATGGTAAAGATATCGCCCAGATGAACCCAGTTCAATTACGGCGGCGAATCGGTTATGTGATCCAAAACATTGGCCTGTTGCCACATATGACGATTCGTGACAACATCACTTTAGTGCCGCGTCTATTGAAGTGGCCGGAAGATAAACGTAATCAACGCGCTAAAGAAATGATCAACTTGGTTGAGCTACCTGAAAATTTCTTGGATCGTTATCCAGCGGAACTATCTGGTGGGCAGCAACAACGGATCGGGGTTGCCCGAGCACTAGCTGCTGATCAAGATATCATTCTGATGGATGAAGCATTCAGTGCACTTGACCCAGTGACCCGAGAATTATTACAAGACTTAGTTAAGAACCTTCAACAAGAATCGGGTAAGACCTTTGTCTTTGTGACTCATGATATGGATGAAGCATTGAAATTAGCAACCCGGATTGTTGTGATGTCCCATGGCGAGACGATTCAAGTTGCGACACCAGAGGAAATTCTCAAGCACCCGGCCAATGATTTTGTGGAAGAACTGATTGGGCGTGAACGTTTAATTCAGGCTAAGCCTAGCATTACGACAGTTGGTCAAGTTATGTTAAAGACGCCAGTAGCGGTGACTGGTGCTGAACCGATGTCAAAAGCGTTAAAACTGATGCATGATCGTCGGGTTGATACTTTATTGGTCACAGATAAAAACCGTCGCTTGACGGGGTTTGTTGACATCGAATCCTTTAGTGAACGTTATAACCCTAAAGCACCAATAGAATCTGTGGCAAATACCAAAATTTTTTATGTGAACGAAAATGCGGTTATTCGAGACACCGTGTCACGAATCTTGAAGTATGGTTATAAGAACGTGCCAGTTGTTGACAATGATCGCCGTTTAGTCGGAATTGTGACGCGGGCGGCACTCGTGGACATCGTCTATGATGCACTGTTTACGGATGAAGCACTTGATAGCGATCATGCTGATGAACAAAAGGCAGGTGATCAACAGTGATGACATTCTTTCAAAATTTTGGCGGACAACTGTTGGTCAAAATTTGGCAGCACCTGTACATCTCTGGCATTTCTTTGGGCTTGGGCGTGTTAGTTGCGGTGCCATTGGGTGTCCTCTTAACACGATTTAAAAAAGTAGCCGGTGGAATTATTGGTTTAGCTAGTGTGTTACAAACGGTTCCGGCGATGGCCTTGTTGGCCTTGATGATTCCTATCTTTGGGATTGGTTCTAAGCCAGCGATCGTGGCACTATTTATCTATTCACTCTTGCCAATTTTGCGCAACACTTACCTAGGTTTGGAAGGCTTGGATCCTAGTGTGCTAGATGCAGCCAAAGGTATGGGCATGAGTCAGCTGGAATCAATCCGGTTAGTGGAACTCCCGCTGGCGGCTCCTGTGATCATGGCTGGTATTCGGTTGTCAGGGACTTATGTGATTGCTTGGGCGACATTAGCTTCATACATTGGGGCTGGTGGATTAGGGGATTTCATTTTTAACGGATTGAATTTGTATCGTCCAGATTTAATTTTGGGTGGTTCAATCCCAGTTATTTTGTTGGCCTTGATTGTTGATTTCCTGTTGGGGCGGATTGAAGCTTGGGTGACGCCAACCGTCTTAACTAAGGACGGAGGTGATCAGGCATGAAACGATTGCAACGGAAATTATTTTCGCTGGTGTTACTTGGTTTAAGTGCCTTGCTATTGCTAAGCGGTTGTGGCTTTCCTGGACTCAACAACTCGTCAACGGGGACGGTGCGCATTGCGGCGATGTCGACGACAGAATCGCAAATCATGGCTGAGATGTTAAAGGCCCTGATTGAACATGATACGTCCTATAAATCAACGATTATTGCAAACCTAGGTTCCGGGAACGTGACATTTAATGCTCAGAAGCGTAATGACGCTGATTTAACCTCGACGCGATATACAGGGACGGATCTTGAATCCATTATGGGTAAAAAGATCAATCGAAAAATGACGCCTGCGCAAACAGATGCATACGTGCATCGCTATTTTAAGACGCATTATCATATGACGTATTTTCCAAGTTATGGATTCGCTGACACATATGCTTGGATGGTCACGGAGAAGTTTGCCAAGGAGCATCATGTTAGTAACGTGAGTCAATTGCAACCCATAGCTAGCAAAATGAAGGTTGGTATTGATCCGATCTGGGAGAATCGGCACGGGGATGGTTATGCGGACTTTCAACGTGTTTATGGGTATAAGTTTGGCAATGTTTATAACATGCAAATTGGGCTAGTTTACAGTGCATTGGCTAACGGACGCATGGATGCCGTGCTGGGATATTCTACCGATGGACGAATCAATAGTTATGGGTTACGAGTATTGAAGGATGACCGCAACTTCTTCCCACCATATGACTGTAGCGCCGTCGTCAATGATGCAGCCTTAAAGAAATATCCTAAGTTGAAGCAAGTGGTGGCTAAATTGAACGGGAAAATTGATTTAAAAACCATGCAACGGCTGAATTATGAAGTTGATAACAACTTGGAAGAACCAGCGACGGTTGCTCAACGCTTTTTAAAACAAAATCACTATTTTGACGGGAGGTAAGGCAATGAACCATTTGAATTTATGGGAACAATTAATCTATTATTTTCAACACAATGGCCTCTATGTGCTTAGCCAGTTCAACCGTCACTTTTTGATTTCAATTTACGGGGTGTTGTTTGCAGCAATCGTTGGCATCCCGATTGGTATTTTTATCGCGCGTTATCGGCGCCTGAGCGATTGGGTGATCGGCGTGGCGAATGTCATTCAAACGATCCCGTCGCTGGCAATGTTATCGGTACTGATGTTAGGCCTTGGCTTGGGAGTCAACACGGTTATTGTGACGGTCTTTTTATATGCCTTGTTGCCAATTATTAAGAATACCTACACCGGCATGCTAAACGTAAATCCAGACGTGCTCGACGCAGGTAAGGGGATGGGGATGACGCGACTGCAAACCTTGCGCTACATCGAAGTTCCATTATCATTATCCGTTATTATGGCTGGCATTCGTAACGCGCTGGTCTTAGCAATTGGAATTACCGCGATTGGCTCGTTCGTTGGGGCAGGTGGTCTTGGCGATATTATTATTCGCGGGACCAATGCGACGAACGGTGGTGCAATCATTTTAGCAGGTGCGTTACCAACTGCATTGATGGCCATCATTTCTGACGGGGTCCTTGGCTGGCTTCAAAAACGCTTTGATTCGGCGAGTCAACACGCAGCTAACGGATAAATAAGCACGATCGTAACGATCAAAATTTGCGAAAAGTTCGCCCTGATTTTTTTGGGACGAACTTTTTTTGTGAAATAAACGTAGTAACGACCGATTGAGTTAAGGTTTAAACGGTTATTGAAAGTTGCGTGGTAGATTGCTTGAATCTGGTGCCCGTCAGCAAGATACTGTTAGCAAATGATTATCGAAAGGAGCGTGGCAGCTAATGTTTAAACTGGCTGGTCGGTATGTTGCCTGGTGGGGGTTTATCGGTGCCCTACTATTTTTAATTATTCAAGCCGCCTGTAATTTATTTTTACCGACGATTACTGCCAATATCATTGACTTAGGGGTTGCCAAACACAATTTAACCTATATTTGGCAAACCGGGATCGTGATGCTGGTTGTTTCATTGGTGGGGGTCGCCGCGGCGGCCGGTAATGTTTACTTTGCGGCCACCCAATCGATGCGAATGGGGCGTGATTTGCGGCGAGATTTGTTTAACCGCGTGACCTATATGAGTAATGCAAACTTTGATCGGTATGGTGATGCATCATTGATCACGCGAACGACAAATGATGTTACCCAAGTCCAAAACGTGACTGTAACGATGCTAAGAATGATGATTATGGCACCAATTAACCTCGTTGGAGCTGGAATCATGGCCTACTTAAAAAACAAGCAGTTAACGTTAATATTTTTGGTGGTTTTGCCGATTCTGGCGTTAGTCGTGTATTTAATTCAGCATGCTTCAGTGCGCTTATTTCGTAGTATTCAAGGCAAAACTGATCGCATTAATTTAATTTTGCGAGAAGGCTTGACTGGGGTTCGTGTCATTCGGGCATTTAACCGCGATAAATATGAGGGAACTCGTTTTAATGACGCCAATCAGGACTTAACAAATACCAGCACGCGGGCCTTTGAATTGGTTAGCTTGATGTTTCCGATTATGACGTTGATTTTAAGCGCTTCTCAAATCGCAATCATCTGGTTTGGGGCGCAAATTATCGGCGCTAATCAGATGCAAATTGGGAGTTTGGTTGCATTTATGACCTATGCGACACAAATTCTGATGGCCTTTATGATGTTGTCACGAATGTTTGTTTTTATCCCGCGGGCTTCAGCTTCGGCAATCCGAATTCAGGCGGTATTGGGAACCGCCCAAGATATTAAGGACGGTCGCGAGACTAACATGGACAAGGCTAGTGCGAGTCTGACGTTTGATCACGTCTCTTTTAGTTATCCTGACGCTGGTAGACCAGCCTTAACAGATATTTCATTTACTGCTCAAGCCGGACAAACGATCGCAATTCTTGGTGGCACAGGCGCTGGGAAAAGTTCATTAATCAACTTAATCCCTAGATTATATGAGGTTAGTGATGGCGCAGTCCTCGTTAATGGGGTGGATATTCGTCAGTTAACGCTAACCGCATTGCATAACCAAGTTGCCTTTAATCAACAGACGGCCGTGCTATTTAGTGGCACTGTCCGTAGTAACCTGACTTACGGGGCTGCTGGTGCAACCGATGATCAGCTGTGGGCTGCCTTAGCAACAGCGCAAGCGGATGATTTTATTAAAGCTCAGGGTGGTCTAGATGCTCCGGTCGAGCAAGACGGGGGTAATTATTCGGGCGGTCAACGACAACGACTAGCTATTGCGCGGACCATTTTAAAACCAGCCAGTGTGTATATTTTTGACGATTCCTTTAGTGCCTTAGATTTTGAAACAGATGCAAAATTGCGCCAGGCATTACGAGCAGATCATCAGGTTCAACAAGCGGTTACCGTGATTGTTGCGCAGCGGATTTCAACGGTGGTTAATGCGGATCTGATTTTATTACTTGATCATGGTCGACTGCTTGATGCGGGCACCCATGAGCAATTAAAACAGCGAAGTCAGACGTACCGTGAAATTATTGATTCACAAATTCGAGAAGGGGGTGAGCCCAATGCGTAATCCAGGAGCAGGACGGGGTAATCAATTTGCCCGACCGACAGAACACCCCGCACAATTCTGGCCGACAACTAGACGGTTATTCAGTTATCTAAAACCATGGCGCGTTGGCCTAATTATTTCGGTTGTCTTGGCGCTCATCTCCGTGATTACATCTATTTTCGGACCTAAATTACTAGGAAACGCCACAACGTTAATCTATGCAGGCGTGACGCAGGCAAGGCAGCATCCAGGGACTGGCATTGCAATCAATATGGCCGCAATTGCTAAGATTTTAGCTGAGACGGGTATTTTATATGCCGTGTCCGGGATCTTCTCAATCGTTCAGCAGATCGTCATGACACGGATCTCTCAACGGGTGGTTTATCAATTACGACGAGAATTCAAGGCGAAGCTATCCCGCGTGCCAATCAAGTATTATGATACACACAATAATGGCGACATTATGTCACGTGCGGTTAATGACATGGATAATATTGCTGGAACCCTTCAAATGAGTTTTATTCAGATTGTTACCTCAGCCGTGACGTTTATCGGGGTATTGTTACTGATGCTGTCAATCAGTTGGGTATTGACGCTGGTGGCATTAATTACAGTTCCGATGAGTCTCGTCGTGGTGCGAGTGGTTGCGCCCCGATCACAGAAATTCTTCATGACGCAGCAGACGGCTTTGGGGACGATGAACGATCAAGTCGAGGAGACTTTTGCCGCGCATACAGTCGTGCGAACCTACAATCACGAACCGGAGGCCATCAAGACTTTTGCTCAACAGAATGATCGTTATTATAAAGCGGCTTGGAAAGCTCAGTTTATTTCTAGCTTGATTTTTCCGTTAATGAACTTCATTTCAAATTTTGATTATGTAATGGTCGCGGTCATCGGTGGTATTCAAGTTGCAGAAGGCAGCATTACATTAGGTAACGTGCAAGCCTTTTTGCAATATACAAATCAATTCAGCCAGCCGATCACTCAAATTGCCAATATGACAAACACCATTCAGGCAACGATTGCATCAGCTGAACGGATTTTTCAGGTTTTAGATGAGCCAGAAATGGATGACACCACAACCAACTATCCAACGGTCAGTGACGATACGAATAAAATAACACTGGCAGCAGTCGATTTCTCATATCGGGTTGATCAACCGTTGATTAAGCAATTTGATTTGGCGGTGCAACGCAATAAAATGATCGCTATCGTGGGACCGACCGGCGCCGGCAAAACGACGATTATTAATCTATTGGAACGATTTTATGAGGTCGATGGCGGTAGTATCCGTTTGGATGGTACTGATGTTCGGAACCATACGCGTGACCAAATTCGGCAGCATTTCGGCATGGTACTCCAAGAGACCTGGTTATTCGCTGGCACGATTGCCGATAACATTCGATATGGTCGTGAACATGCCTCTGATAAAGAAGTCAAAACTGCGGCAGTAGCGGCTCAAGCGGATCAATTCATTGAACAATTGCCGGATGGCTATCAAACGGTTCTGAATCAGGATGCTAGCAACATCTCACAAGGTCAACAGCAATTATTAACCATTGCCCGTGCCTTTTTGGCGGATCCAGAAATTTTGATTTTAGATGAGGCAACCAGTTCCGTTGATAGTCGTACTGAGATGCAAATTCAAACGGCGATGGCTACTTTATTGCAACATCGAACGAGTTTTGTGGTGGCCCATCGTTTGTCTACAATTCAAAATGCTGATCAAATCGTGGTGATGAATCATGGAGCTGTGGTAGAGACCGGTACACATCAAAGTCTGCTAGCAGCTAAGGGGTTTTATGCCCAGCTGTATAATAGTCAATTTTTGGGGCAAACGATTTAGAATGCGTCCATCGATGTTTAAACGACATGTGTTAAGCTTGACGTTAATTAAGAAGTGGGTTTAATTGATGTGATTAGTTGAGAGGTTAACAGCGTGATGAATAGGATGCGCACGGAAAAAATGATTGAGCAGTTGGTGAGCGAACACGTTGTTCCCGGAGCGTCATACGCGTTGATTGATCATGACTGTGTAAAGAAAAAGGTGATTGGTCAGGCTGCTTGGTGGCCGGAACCTGAACCTTTGCATACTGGGATGTTATACGATTTAGCCTCTTTGACGAAGGTGATCGGTACGACAACGGCCGTCATGCAATTAGTTGAACACGGGGTACTCAGTGTGGATGAATCGCTCCATCATTTTGTGCCAACGTGGTTGGATGAACGGGTGACGTTACGCGATCTATTAACGCATACAGCGGCGATTAGTGGGTATATCCCACATCGGAATCAGTTGCCTGCGGATCAGTTATTAACGGCATTATTGAAACTATCAGTAGGGCCCTCGTTCGAACAGCGTGACCATTATACTGATATCGGGTTAATTTTCATCGGCTTGGTGTTAGAAGTAGTCTACCAACAGCCAGTGCAGACCGTGATTCGTCAACAAGTTTTGACGCCGTTATCAATGACGACAGCAACGTTTAACCCTGACCCGAAAGATAGCGTCCCCACAGAATTAACGTCTAATGGACTACTTCGTGGACAGGTTCATGATCCTAAAGCCGCGATCCTAAAAGAACATTGTGGTTCGGCCGGTTTGTTTGCCTCATTGGATGATGTAACGACCTTTTCCCAGTGGTTCTTAAGTAATCGTGATGACGTAGTATCCAGTCAAACCCGTGATTTATTGCAAACAGATCAAACTCCCAATCGTCGGCTTGGTCGGTCATTAGGCTGGAATCTGTTGGCTGCAAGCACTCCGGATCACTTAGTGGCCTTTCATACAGGTTATACGGGAACTATTTTGATCCTTGATCGTGTGACAAGCCAAGGATTAGTACTATTGACCAATCGTGTTCACCCAACGGCAACGAATCAACGATTCATTGCTTGGCGACCGCGATTATATCGCACCTTTTTAGATGAAGTAGCAGATCGTTAATCAAGTTAGATCATGCTATGCTACACTTGAAGACGAATTGGAAACGTTATCAATAAAAAAGGGGCCGACGTAATGACAGAACCAATGTTTATGATCCCAGTGTTTCATGAAAAGATATGGGGTGGAACTGGCCTACGCGATCGTTTTGGCTATGATATTCCAACGGACCATACAGGGGAAGCTTGGGCAATTTCTGCTCATCCCCATGGACCGGCGACCATTGTTAATGGCGAGTTTCGTGGTGAATCGTTAGATCGCGTGTGGGCGACTCACCGTGAAGTGTTTGGCAATGCAACTGGCGACGTTTTCCCGTTATTGACAAAAATTTTAGATGCGCATGAAGATTTGTCGGTTCAAGTTCATCCTGACGATGCTTACGCGGAAGTCCATGAGCATGAATTAGGAAAAACGGAGTGTTGGTATGTGATTGCCGCACAGCCGGGCGCTAAACTATACTACGGTCATCATGCTCAAACGCGGGCGCAATTGGCAGATTGGATCAACCATGACCATTGGGATCAGCTATTTCGGACGGTCCCGGTTAAGGCTGGGGATTTCTTCTATGTCCCAAGTGGCACGATTCATGGGCTAGGCGCTGGGGTCATGGTTTTAGAAACTCAGCAGAGCTCTGATACGACATATCGAGTGTACGACTGGGATCGGACAGATGCTCAAGGACATCGACGTGAATTGCATAAGCAGCAAAGCATTGAAGTTACTACCGTTCCTCATGTAGATCCTAAATTAGATATTACGACGAAACATGTTGGTACCGGGATGATTAAAAAGTTTGTTTCATCACCACACTTTTCGGTTTATGAATGGCGTAGTCGTGGGGGTGAATTGCGATTCACGCGAGGGGCAGCACCCTATACCTTAGCGTCTGTGTTAAATGGTCGCGGCGAACTGGTTGTTCCCGGACAGGACCCTTATACCTTGGTCAAGGGGATGCATTTTATTATTCCCTTTGATATTAAACAGTGGGAAATTCGGGGTGATGTGCAAATTATTGCCAGTGAGCCAGATGAACAAGCATGAATGATTAAAAATATTGTTTCGCAAAAGTTGAGGAGGTTTGTTTAATATGGAAAATGTTACGTTGAATAATGGGGTTCAAATTCCCCAATTGGGCTTAGGCGTCTTCCTGGTCGAAGATGAAAATGATTTACGTCACTCGATTGAGTATGCATTGGCTGATGGTTATCGTCATTTTGACACCGCTGCAATTTATCATAACGAGGCTGGGGTCGGTGAAGCTTTGGCGGCTAGTGACGTTAAACGATCAGACTTGTTTATTACCTCTAAATTATGGGACAGTGTCCAAACCTACGATGACACGATCACAGCATTTAAGGCGAGCTTACAACGACTACAAACAGATTATCTAGATCTGTATCTGATTCATTGGCCAAGTGCCGGTTATAATGAAAAATGGCGAGCAATGGAAGATTTATATAATGATGGGTTAATTAAGGCCATTGGGGTGTCTAATTTTGAGCAACCACAAATGGATCAATTATTGACGACAGCCAAGATTACGCCAGCCGTTGACCAAATTGAAACCCATCCATATTTCCAACAAACCCAATTGCATGAGTACCTAGCTAAATTAGGCATTGCTCATGAAGCTTGGGGACCTTTGGGACAGGGAAAAGGTGGCGTTTTGCAGGATCCGGTCTTAAATGACATTGCGACTGCGCACCACAAGAGTGTGGCACAAGTGGTTCTCCGCTGGCATATCCAACGCGGCATCATCGTCATTCCAAAGTCAATTCACCAAGCCCGTGTTGCAGAAAATATTGATGTCTTCGATTTTGAACTCACTGATGCAGAAATGACGGCGATTGCTGGCATTGACAAACATCAACGTGGCTCAGAAGATCCCAATGACGAGGCGTGGTTGAAGCGATCACTGACCATGAACTAAAGGTTGTTAACTGTATTTTGTTAAACGAAACGGCACGATCCACTTGATTTCATTTCAAGTGGATCGTGCCGTTTGCCTGTCATAAGCGTGTTTTTATCGCGATTTATTGAGTCATTGCGATGGTTAGAAGGTCGCTGGAATTTCCATAGCATCAAATGCGGAAAAGTCTTCTGTGGGATACTTTCGTTTTAGCGCTTCCACAAGCAAGTGTTTCGCAATGTCACCATTGCGGGTCAAAATTGGCCCGTGAAAATAGGTGCCATAGACGTTCTTGTAATGAACACCTTCTGTACCATCCATACCGTTATTACCAGCACCTTCTGAAACAACACCGAGGGGAGCTTCATCTGCGCCTAAGAAAGTCATCCCTTGATGGTTTTCAAAGCCGTGATACACTTCGCCGGTTTGTTCATCCTGAATAATCGTGTTGCCGATAAAACGATGATCGTGTTGATTTTTTGTATAGTGTGACATCGATTTAGTTCCCGTGATTTTTTCGCCATCTGCGCCAATGTAATACTGGCCGAGTAATTGGAAACCACCACAGATGGCTAAGGTTGGCCCACCGGATTCGATAAAATCTGTGATGGCCGCAGCTTTACTGGGCAGGTCTTTGGCCACAATCGTTTGCTCGAAGTCCTGGCCACCACCAAAGAAGACGATGTCATAGTCTTTTTCCCGAAAATCATCACCGAGGCTGATCAGTCTCGTCTTAATTTCGGTATCCATCTGGCTGGCATAATAGTTCATGGCCAGAATATTGCCAACGTCGCCATAGGTGTTCATGAGATCGCCATATAAGTGAGCGATGGTTAAACTGTATTTTGCCATTAAGCACCCATTCCTTCCTTAATCAAACCTTCGCTGGCAAATTGTTTGCGTAGTTGCAGGACAGCGGTATAGGTCGCCAGCACATACACTTTCTGAGTTGGTAATGCCTTGATTTTATCCACCACTTCGCTGAGATCTGGTTCAATAATCGGGTGATCCACACCGGCCACTTTCAGACGAAAGGTAATGTCCTTATAACGTTCACCGCCGGTCATGAAAGCTTTGATCTTTGGCTGTTGACCGCTACCCGCGGCGCCTAGTTTTTCAAATTCGCCATCCCAAATCCAGCTTGTATCAATCCCATCCGCATAATTTGCGTTTAGCAAGCCAACGAATGAGAAAGGATCTGGTTCCGTTAAGATCATATCGATGACTTGGTTAACACCAACTGGATTCTTAATCAAAATTAACGTCACGTCCTTATCGCCAACATGAATTTCTTCTTGACGACCGAAGACGCGTTCGTCACTGGTAAAAGCCTGCCGTATCTGATCATCACTCACCCCCATAAAGTGTCCGACTGCAAAAGCAGCGAGTGCATTATAGATGTTATACAAACCACCAATACCAATTTCATAAGGTTGCTCATTGATTTCAAATGCTGAGCTAGTTGGGGTCATTGCGCCAAGCTTGGTGACAGCATCGGTCAGCTCTGGTCGGTGAAAACCACAATGAGGGCAGAAATAATCGCCTAAATTACCATATGTCATGAAGTGATAATGTAAAATGTGCTGACAGACAGGACACAAAATCCCATCCGTATTCACGGGAGCAGTCATATCACCTTTGGGTAGATGATTAAAGCCGTAGAAAATTTGAGGGTTAGGCAGTGAAACAGAATTAAATAACTGAGTGTCACCGTTAGCAATGATCGTCGCATCTGGTGCCAGTTTAATCCCATCGAGAATTTTCTTATAAGTCGTATAAATTTCGCCATATCGATCCATTTGATCGCGGAAGATGTTAGTCAGCACAAAGGCAATCGGTTTGATATATTGAGTGACCTTAATGACATTAGCTTCATCAACTTCTAAAACTGCTAAGGGACGTTGACCATGCGGACGTTTGGCATGAAGAAAAGTACCGACGATACCTTGTTCCATGTTCGAACCCGTCGGATTAGTTAAAACATTCGGATATTTCTGGCGTAGGACGCGAACTGTCAAGGCTGTCGTCAAGGTCTTACCGTTTGTTCCAGTGACCACAATAACATCGTAATTTTGACCGAGTGTCTTCAATAATTCGGGATCAATGCGTGTTGCCAGTTTGCCTGGCAGGGAGGAACCACCATGCAAAAATGTGTGTAAGAACCAATAAGATGATTTGCCAACTGCTGTGGCTACGCCGCTTTTTAATGACATAAAAGAACTCCTTCAACACCGTAATTAACCTTTGTAGTTTAGCACATTCGTCAAATAAACTGGTTGAGAAAGCTCAGACTTAAGCGGTGATTAAGAAATATTGGTGCCGCCTTGAGTTTATTGGTCAAGCGACGCAAGCCTGTTCATTAGAGCAGTGATTCGCTATAATGAAAGGCGACAAAATTTTAGGGCAGGAGTAAATCGACATGGCACAGTTGTTTTTTCGTTTTGGCGCGATGAATTCGGGCAAAACGATTGAAATTTTAAAAGTTGCACATAACTATGAAGAACAAGGCAAGTCAGTCATTATTATGACCAGTGCTGTGGATACACGGGATGGAGCTGGCTTTGTTTCCAGTCGAATTGGCCTTAAGCGACCTGCTCACGCAATTCAATCGACCACCGATATCTATGAAGCAGTGACTAGAATTGATCCATCTGCTGCCTGTGTCTTGGTTGATGAAGCACAGTTTTTAGAAAAACATCATATATTAGAGTTAACCAAAGTCGTTGACCAATTGCATATCCCGGTGATGACATTTGGCTTGAAAAATGATTTTAGAAATGAACTATTTGAAGGTTCAAAGTATCTACTGCTTTACGCTGACAAGATTGAGGAAATGAAAACAATTTGCTGGTTCTGCCGAAAAAAGGCCATTATGAACTTGCGTGTGCATGATGGTCAGCCGGTCTATGAGGGTGAGCAGGTTCAAATCGGCGGTAATGAAAGTTATTATCCGGTTTGTCGAGAGCATTATTTCAATCCGCCAATGAGTCAAGCCCAGTTTCATGTTGAGGAGACCGAATAATTATGGATGAAATGTTTGATAAATTACAGGCGGTGGCCGACCGCTATGAAGAACTGAATGAATTAATGAGTGATCCAGAAGTCATTGCTGATTCAGATCGGTTTATGGCATTGTCGAAAGAGGAAGGTAGTATTCGGGAGACAGTGACGAAATATCGGCGTTATCGTCAGGTAATGAGTGAAATTGATGATGACAACGAATTGTTACGCGAAAAGTTGGATCCAGAGATGGAGGCCATGACCAAAGATGAATTGAAAGATCTTGACGAAGAAAAGGCCCAATTGGAACAGGAGATTACGGTCTTAATGTTACCAAGTGATCCCAATGATGATAAAAACATTATTATGGAAATTCACGGTGCTGCAGGTGGTGATGAAGCGAGTTTGTTTGCTGCCGATCTTTTCAATATGTATACCCGTTATGCTGAGCGACAAGGTTGGAATGTCGAAGTTATTGACGAGAATGCGACTGAGGTGGGCGGTTTCAAAGAAATTGTCCTCATGATTACAGGTGAGAAAGTCTATTCCAAGTTGAAGTTTGAAAATGGGGCTCATCGTGTGCAGCGAGTTCCAGTCACCGAATCCGCCGGGCGGGTGCACACGAGCACGGCAACAGTCGGGGTGATGCCCGAATATGAAGATGTTGATATTGATTTGGATCCGAAAGATATTCGAACAGATGTGTTTCGCTCTTCTGGTGCTGGTGGTCAACACATTAACAAAACTAGTTCGGCAGTGCGAATGACCCACTTACCGACCGGGGTAGTTGTTTCGATGCAGGACCAGCGATCTCAGCAACAAAACCGGGCAAAAGCGATGGAGATCCTTAAACAACGGGTTTATGACTATTATGCTTCTCGTGAACAAAACGAATACGATGAACAACGTAAGACAGCTGTGGGGACCGGTGATCGCTCGGAACGAATTCGCACCTATAATTTCCCACAAAATCGTGTCACGGATCATCGAATTAATTTGACACTGAATAAATTAGATCGGGTGATGAATGGCGAACTCGATGAAATTATTGATGCCTTATTATTGAATGAACAAGCCGAAAAGATGGAAGCATTGAATCATGGCTAATCCAACTGTGATCGAAGCCCAGCAGTGGGCTTTTTCGTGTTTTAAAGCTGGCGCGAATAAGTCAATTGAGGATGTTGGACAGTTGCCCGAAGTGATTATGTCAGATCTTTTTGGGTGGTCCCGCACCAAACTGTTCCTATCGTTGCGTGACACTTTAACAGTGACACAGTGGACAGCTTACCAACAAGCGGTTAACCGAATCCTGGCTGGTGAGCCTGAACAATATGTGGTAGGTAAGGCCACCTTTTATGGTCGGCAATTTCAGGTTACGCCGGCCGTATTAATTCCTCGCTCGGAAACAGAAGAATTAATTGACTGGGTGCTTAGTGACTGGGGAAATGTTCCCTTGAAGCGGGTTCTTGATATTGGCACTGGAAGTGGTGCGTTAGCGATCACATTAGCATTGGAACGGCCACAGTGGCAGTTAACGGCTACCGACATCAGTAGGGCGGCGGTCGCCGTGGCACAACACAATGCGCTGACGTTAAAGACGCAGCTCAATTGGGGAGTGGGGGATCTTTTTGCCCCGGTGAATGAGCAATCTTTTGATCTGGTCATTAGTAATCCGCCATATATCAGTCAACGTGAACAATCATTAATGGATGGGAGTGTCCTGACTTATGAACCACACGAGGCATTGTTCGCCGCTCACGATGGTTTAGCCATCTATGAACGAATCGCGACGCAATTGGCTGATCATTTGTTGCCTAGTGGTGCAGCCTATTTTGAGATTGGTTTTGCGCAGGGTCCAGCCGTGGTAGCTTTAATGAAAGCTGCTATCCCACAAGCAGAAGTGATTTTGAAACAAGATGTGGCCGGACATGATCGGATGATTCGGGTTCGACTTTGATAAAGTAAGCTAATTTGAGAAGAAGGGATAACTAGCATGGAAACACAAATTTTTTCGACGGCTGAAATTGATCAAGCCGCTTCCCTTTTAGCTAAAGGTGAGTTGGTGGCTTTTCCAACAGAAACCGTTTATGGCTTAGGCGCCGATGCATTGAATGAAGCAGCTGTTAAAAAGGTCTACGCGGCGAAGGGGCGGCCCAGTGATAATCCCCTAATTGTACACGTGGCAGATGTCGAGACGGTCAAACGGTTGGTTGAACCATTATCTGAGGCAGCCCAGCAACTAATGTCAACCTTTTGGCCGGGTTCCTTGACCATGATTTTTAATCTGAAGCCTAACGTTCTTTCAAAAACGGTTACTGGTGGTCTAACAACTGCAGCGTTTCGTTTTCCGGCAAATGAAGCTACATTAGCTTTGATTAAGACATTGGGTGATCCGATTGTTGGACCGTCAGCGAACACTTCCGGGAAACCTAGCCCAACAACGGCTCAACATGTTTATCATGACCTTCATGGTAAGATTGCGGGAATTCTGGACGATGGTGCGACTAAAGTCGGCGTGGAGTCAACGGTGCTCGATATGTCAACGTCACAACCAGCCGTTTTGCGACCTGGCGCAGTGACCGCCGCACAGATCGAAGCGGTGATTCACACACCGGTGGCAACGGAGGTTCATCAGGTTGGCGCTAAAGAAACGCCTAAGGCACCAGGAATGAAGTATAAGCATTATGCACCGGCGGCTCAGGTTGAAATCGTAAATGGCGGAGACTGGTCTGCGGCACTGAAGTGGGCCACACAACAACCAAGCAAAGTCGGGGTGTTGGCAACGACGGAGCGACTAAAGGATCTGACCTTGCCGGATAACGCAGAATTTTTTTCCTTGGGGAAGGATGTCACGTCGGCTAGCCATTTACTATTTGCTGGGTTGAGACACTTTGATGATGAGCCAGCCATTCATTACATCTTGGCTGAGGGATTCACGCCAAGAAATCTGGGTCTCGCGTATATGAATCGATTAAAAAAATCGGCGGGAAATGTCTTCTTTGAACCGAAATCCGTTTAAGCAGCAGTGCGAAAAAAAGTCGCTGCTGACGAATAATCTCAACGTCGTGCTGCCAACGCCCACTAAGTATTCTGCGACAATTTTTGCTTTAAATTCATAATTATATTTGGTCATAGTAAAACCCCCATAGTTGGATTTTGTCCAACTATGGGGGTTCGCTTCAAAGTGCTCACTTTTTCGCTAGACTCAGTTCTCAGGTGTTTGTCGCACGTTTTTACTATGGAGATGTGGTAAACAAAAAAGGAAGTTCAACACCTGTTACTTTTATAAGTTATGTTCTAAACTCTCTTGGTATTGTTTCAGCAGTTATGTTCCATGTAGTGTTGAATATTCAGATAAAATTGCCTCTGCAAAGTTCAATGCGGTAAAATGAGGCGGTAGATTGCGATGATTGTTTTGAGGAGGAACTGCCCATGAGTTATCAAACAACAGATCCAGAATTGTGGCAGGCCATTGAACATGAGGGCCAGCGGCAACAACAAACGATTGAATTAATTGCTTCAGAAAATATTGCTTCAGATGCGGTTCGTGCGGCCCAGGGATCAGTACTAACCAATAAATATGCTGAAGGTTACCCGGGACACCGTTATTACGGTGGCTGCGAATACATTGATGTGGTCGAACAACTCGCGATCGACCGAGCCAAGACGCTATTTGGTGCGGAATATGCCAATGTGCAACCCCATTCTGGTTCGCAAGCTAATATGGCAGCTTATACCGCGCTAATAAAACCTGGGGACGTCGTTATGGGGATGGCACTTGATGATGGGGGGCATTTGACCCATGGATCGAAGGTTAATTTTAGTGGTAAAACTTACACCTTTTATCCTTATCATGTTGACCCCAAAACACAACGACTGAATTACGATGCGATCCGCGAACAAGCTCAAGAGGTGCAGCCACAGTTGATTGTGGCCGGTGCCTCTGCGTACAGTCGTACGATTGATTTCAAAGCGTTTCGTGAAATTGCGGATTCGGTTGGGGCCAAATTGATGGTAGATATGGCCCACATTGCTGGTCTTGTCGCTGTCGGCTTGCATCCGAGTCCAGTCCCATATGCTGATGTTGTGACCACCACGACACATAAAACATTGCGTGGTCCGCGGGGTGGGATGATCCTTGCCAAAGCCCAGTATGCCAAAAAGATTAACTCGGCTGTTTTTCCGGGCACCCAAGGTGGTCCACTGGAACATGTGATTGCCGGTAAGGCTGCTGCTTTGGGTGAAGCCTTACAACCAGAATTTAAGACTTATGGTGAGCAAGTTATTCGGAATGCGCAGGCGATGGCGGCGGTCTTCAACGCTGATGAACATGTCCGGCTACTGACTGGCGGGACTGACAATCATTTAATGACGCTAGATTTGACGGACACAGCATTGACTGGAGCAGCTCTTCAGGATCTGCTGGACACGGTGGCAATCACGACGAATAAAGAGGCCATTCCTAATGACCCCGAAGGCCCTCGGGTGACGTCTGGTTTACGGATCGGGACGCCAGCCATCACAACCCGCGGTTTTAATGAAAATGAATGCGAGGAAGTTGCGGCTCTTATTTTGCAAATGATTCAGCATCCTGCAGATGAAGCGGTTGCTAAATTCGTATCGCAACGGGTTCAGGCTTTGACTGCGGCTCATCCAATTAATGTGAATTAATTGTTGTTTACGCTCGCGTTTACCGTGAAAATCGACTAAAATTGAGAGCAGAAAATAAAAGGAGCGTGGCACCGCATGGGCACATTTCAGGTTCTTGATCATCCACTAATTCAGCATAAACTAACGATTATTCGTAATCGAGAGACAGGTACGAAGGTTTTTCGAGAGGTTGTCAACGAAATCTCAACGTTGATGGCCTACGAAGTGTCACGGGACATGCCGTTGGAAGATGTTGAGGTGACAACGCCGATCGGTCCGACGATCAAAAAACAGCTAGCTGGTAAAAAATTGGCAATCGTGCCAATTTTGCGAGCTGGATTAGGGATGGTTGACGGTTTTTTGAACTTGATTCCGGCGGCCAAAGTTGGACATATCGGGATGTATCGAGATGAGGAAACACTCCAGCCCGTAGAGTATTTCGTAAAAATGCCCGCGGACATCGATCAACGGCAAATTTTTGTGGTTGATCCGATGCTGGCGACTGGTGGTTCAGCGATTATGGCCATCGATGCGCTCAAACAACGTGGTGCCAATAATTTTAAATTTATGTGTTTGGTGGCAGCACCTGAAGGTGTAAAAGCTTTACAAGCAGCTCATCCTGATGTCGATATTTACACTGCTGCCTTGGATGAAAGCCTCAATGAAGACGGTTATATCGTGCCAGGTTTAGGTGACGCAGGCGATCGTTTATTTGGGACTAAATAATTTGACCGCCTAACTTGTCGATCAATAAGCCATCAACAAGGATTAAATGAACTACCCCTCGCTTGATTTAGCGGGGGGTAGTTTTTACGTGAGGTTAAATTGTTACGGCTAGGCTATCCGTAACAAAATAGAGAGGATAATTAGCCTTCGCTGCTTGATAACAACGATTTAGGGCTGATGATCTTGTTCATCAATGTCGATACCGTTTGCTTTAATAACCTTTTGGTACCACGTAAACGACTCTTTCTTAAAACGTTTTTTTGTCCCACTCCCATCATTATTTTGATCGACGTAAATTACCCCATATCTTTTTGACATTTCCGATGTCGAAAATGAGATTAGATCAATAATCCCCCACATCAAGTAACCCATTAGGTCCACACCATCTTCAATTGCCTCTTTCATCTGGATGATGTGTTCACGTAAATAGTCAATTCGATAGGGATCGTGAATTTTTTTATCCGGTGTGAGTTCATCGACTGCACCGAGCCCATTTTCAACAATGAATAGAGGGATTTGGTAACGATCCCACAATTCATTGAGGGTAATCCTTAAGCCAACCGGATCAATTTGCCACCCCCACTGTGAGGATGGTAAGTACGGGTTACGTTTGCCCGTAGACAAATTGCCAAGTGACACTGTTTCATCGTCAATGGTATCAGCACTGGTGATGGTCGTCATATAATAGCTAAAGCTCAAAAAATCAACCGTATTTTGTTTGAGAATTTGTTCGTCATCTTCATGCATTTCGATATGAATATGGTGTTCGTTAAAATAGCGATACATAAAGGCTGGATACGCTCCACGAACTTGAACATCCGTGAAAAATAAATTTAGCTGATCTGCCAATTGTGTGGCCCGCACATCAGTTGGTTTTGACGTTGCCGGATAAGCTTGCATTCTAGCCAGCATACAACCAATTTTAGCTTGCGGATCAATTTTTCTTAGTTGCTTGGTGGCTAAGGCACTGGCTAGTAGCTGATGATGGATCGCTTGGTAGCGGATTTGCCGTTTTTCTGGGAACTCTTTATCTGAGTCAATAACACCTGTTTCATGAAATCCAAAACTACCCGTATTAATTTCATTAAACGTGATCCAATATTTAACTTGCTGGTGGTACCGTTTGAAGACAGTTTTGGTAAAACGGCAAAAGTCCTCGATGGTTGAGCGATCAAGCCAGGCTTGCTTTGTCAGGGTCAGGGTTAGTGGGGACTCATAATGAGACAGCGTTACGATTGGCTGAATATCATAGGCGAGCATTTTAGCAAAAACATGATCATAAAATTTTAGTCCCGCCTGATTGGGAAATTCATCATTGCCGTTAGGGTAAATTCTGGCCCAAGAAATTGAAATACGGAGGGCCTTAATCCCCAATTCGTGAAGTAATTTGAGGTCTGCTTCATAGCGATGGTAAAAGTCAATGCCTCGTCTTTTGGGATAGTTTTTATCGGTTGAATCTTGCTGAGCTGTGAGAATATCAGTCAGGGAGATGTCATCAATGTTAATGTGATTGTGTGCATGCGTCATTTTAAGGACCTCAGCCGTGGTAAGACCTTTACCGTCGATATTCCAAGCTCCCTCAATTTGGTTTGCTGAAGTCGCACCACCCCACATGAAATCGTTAGGGAAGCCTTGTTGCATATGATTTTGATTCACAACTATTCCTCCTCGTTGAGTTTGCGTAACAATGTGTAGGCTGCGCCAAGTAAATTTGCATCGTTACGAAATTTTGCAGCAGTAACCATGACGTTTTGAACGGTCTTACCAAATAACACGTTCGCGGCTCGCGATTGTTGGTAACGTGTCTGAATGGCATTAATCAAGCTTTCTTGTTCGGAAATCCCGCCACCGATGACGAATTTATCGACATCTAAAACGGCCTGAATATTATTGATTAGCTCGACAATTCTATCGATAAAGTCTTCAAATAAAGTTAGCGCCTCATGGTCGCCTGAATTGATTAGATCAAAGACAGCGCGACCATCGTGGATATTTGGCAATGCTTTTTGTTTGGCAATATTTTCAATCATTTTCACGCTGGACGTGGTGAAGCCAGCCATATTACTTAAATCTGACTGTGGGTAGCCGTGCATCATTAGACTAAACTCACCGGCCGATGAATTAGATCCACGCCATAACTCATGGTCAAGGACAATCCCGCCGCCGACGCCAGTTCCAAGAACAAGGACCACGCCATTCTTAACTTGCTGCAGTTCACCTAACCAAAGTTCAGCCACCGCCGCTGACTTACCATCATTTTCAATAGACACGGGCACACTAACCGGCAAATCGGCACCTAACTGTTTACCATCTAAGAACGGAAATGATCCACCACCGTAAATGATATTCGTCACTGGATCAATTCTGCCGGGTGCACTGATGCCAATGCCGCATACAGTGTCATGATACGTTCCATAGATTTGTATGATTTGATTGAGTAAGGATTGGTAACTATATGAGGCAGTAGTGACGGCGTCTTTTCTAGTGATTGTGCCGTTTGAGCTAATAAGTGCATATTTAAGATTTGTGCCACCAATATCAACAGCTAAAATTTTTTTCTTCATATTTCGTTACCTACGGAAGTTTCGTCATTAATCCCAAATAGATAAGTTCCAATTGCGGCTAAGAAAAAGGTTAAAAATCCTGCGACGCCAACCCAAATGACATTATGCTGGTAAACCGTTAACGCTAGAATACTGGGCAGGGTAAAGGCAATGCAGGTTACTTTCATGAGTGCAATAAGGCCGCCACCGATGCCACTGGCAATACAAGCAACGAGCATTGGTTTCTTATACTTAAGCGTGATCCCGTAAACAATTGGTTCTGTGATTCCCAAAAGTCCAGAAATTGTTCCTGACAGGGCAATTGATTTGTTTTCAGCGTTGCTAAACTTGAAGTAGGCACCTGCTGCAGCACCTACCTGACTAATAATTGATGCAAACAGAATTGGCAATAATGGATCGAAGTGTTTTGTTGAAAGATTTAAAATGAACACTGGAATAAATGCCCAGTGAAGCCCAAAGATTACGAGAATCTGCCAGAAGGCGCCTAGGACGATGCCTGCTAACAGTGGTGAATATGAATATAGTGACATGATCACTTTAGTAATGAAACTGCCAATAATTGTACCTAATGGGCCAATCGCAATGATGGCACATGGGACCATTACGCTGATAATAATTAGTGGTGTCAAAATATCACGGACGGTTTTAGGTAAGTTCGAAAATAGCCATGGTTCGATTATACGGATGATTAAAACAATTAGGATAATTGGAATTACGGAGGTCGAGTACGTTGCCTTCAGAACCGGAATTCCTGCGAAAGTAATTCCTTTTTGAATTGCCGTCACTAAGTCTGGATAGACAAGTGCGCCGGCAATCGCTAGGGCAGTGTATGGATTGATTTGTAGATTATTGGCAGCCGTGACAGCTAGGGCAAGTGGAAGAAAGAAAAAGAGGCCATCACTAGCGGCATATAAAACTTCATAGGTTCCCGATGAGGCAGTTAAAAGATGCGCATTCAAACAAAGTGCTAAAACACCTTTAAGAATCCCAATTCCAGCCAGAACACCTAAAAAAGGTGCGAAGGAACCGGAAATGAAATCAATAAAACTATTAAACGTCCGCTTTACAACACTCATTTCATCAACTCCAATTCGAATAACTTGGGCAACCAGAAAGCGCTTTCCTGTTTATGGCTATTAATGTAAGGAGGACTTCAGTAAATAACAAGTCATCCGCTGTGCCTAAATTAGCGAGGCTAGGATCAGATAATGATACTTTTAGCAGAAAAGCATCACTGGTGACCACGTAGCTTATTGACGATCAAATGGGGGGCTGGTGAAAAAAATTGACGCCACGACAATAAATGAAGAGTTATAAGGCATTCTGTTCTCTAAAAGCACTAAATGAATCAGCGATCCCGTAAATAGTGAAGAACTGGTTAGGTAGAAAGTAGCCCAAAATTTTTAATTGTAAATTTGACAGGATTTTTGATAACTTCAGACGAATAAACGATCACTGAGCGACACGAACTTTAAGGCGAGGTCAAGCGAAATTTGATGATTGGAGCAGCAACTAAATTGGTAGCAATCTAGTTACTTTCAACCGCTGATAAATTCACGGTGAGTCGGAAATATTTAATTGATCGGCAGTGGACGTCCGGTACAAAAGTGCAATTAAAATTTGAAATGGTTTATGTAAATTATTTTCAGTGGCTTAGTGCAACCGCTTCCGTTTTGTCTAATTACTTGTGGCTGTAAGAATGACGTGACTTTTAGGAACTGTAAATTCTTTTGCGATTGATTTTCAATGGTGGTATCATAACTCTGTATTTTGAACAGCAAATGCCCGATTTTTTTGCGCTTTGTATAGACGAAAATTGGACCGGTTCACAATATTGTTACACAATTAGGGTTACGAAAAGAGGTGATATTTAGTGGATTCCTTCCAATTTTTGGGACTGACTTTTCACACCGCCAACATCATTTCTGTGACGATCGCGTTCGTCCTTGTTTTTGGCTTTATTTTTGTTCTGTCTCGACGGTTGACATTAAAACCAACGGGCGGTCAGAATGTTTTGGAATGGGTTATTGACTTTACGAACGGGATTGTTCGTGGCCAATTACCCGGACGTGATGGCGGTCAGTTAGGACTGTTTGCATTTACATTATTCTTATACGTTTTCTTTGCCAATCAACTTGGGCTTTTTCTCCAAGTCGGCGTGAATGGTGTAGACTATGTGCGCAGCCCAACTGCTGATCCTGTAATGACGCTAACAATGGCTATGGTTACACTTGCGTTAGCACATTTCTTGGGTGTAGTGAAATTCGGTTTTGGTGGGTATGTGTCAAATTCATACTTAAAGCCATTTGCTGCGTTGTTGCCAATTAACCTCGTCGAGGAGTTTACGAACTTGTTAACTTTGGCCTTACGGCTGTACGGGAACATCTTCGCGGGTGAAACGTTGTTGAAGTTACTTGGTGGTTTGGCGTTCTCACATGGGATTCCAACCATGATTGTGGCGCTGCCACTTGAGATGGCTTGGCAGGGATTCTCGGTCTTTATCGGGGCAATCCAAGCCTATGTTTTTGTAACCTTAAGCACGGTATATATTTCTCGCAAAGTTACTGTTGAGGAATAAAAAAATCTAGGAGGATTCAATATTATGGGAGCAATTGCTGCTGGAATCGCCGCTGCTGCGGCTGCCATCGGTGCCGGTGTCGGTGACGGGATGGTTATTTCAAAGACTTTGGACGGAATGGCTCGTCAGCCAGAAATGTCCGGTCAATTACGTGGGACAATGTTCATTGGGGTTGGTTTGATCGAAGCGATGCCAATTATTTCAATCGTTATTGCCTTCTTGGTCATGAACAAGTAGTTTCGGTTCTTTGAAAACGAACAAAATTCTGACAAGGGAGGTGCCAATAGATGTTTTCACCATTAATATTAGCGGCTGATCGTGGTTTCGATTACGGTGATATGCTGTTCTACATGGTTGCGTTTGTTTTACTCATGTGGTTAGTTAAAATTTTTGCTTGGAAGCCGGTCATGAAGATGATGAATGATCGGGCAACCAAAATTGCAAATGATATTGACTCAGCTGAGAAATCTCGGTCTGATGCTGAACAGCTGGCTGCACAGCGACAAGATGCTTTGGCTAATTCACATCAAGAAGCTGCTAGCATTTTAGCTGATGCAAAGGATGCTGGTGGTCAGCAGCGTGACAAGATTATTTCTAAAGCGCAAACAGACGCGCAACAGTTGCGAGAATCTGCAACAGCAGATATTGAACAACAGCGTCAGGACGCGTTGGTCAGTGCGCGCAATGATGTTGCGGACTTATCTATTGAGATTGCTTCCAAAATCATTCACAAGCAATTAAATGCCGATGATCAAAAAGCATTAATTGATTCTTATATCGAAGGGTTGGGAAAAGATGACCAAACTCGCTAAATCGCAAGTTGCACGGCGCTATGGTCGCGCAATGTTTGATGCTGCTAATGAGCAACATCAAGTCGAGTCGATTAATAACGAGCTCATCGAAGTCCAAGGTGTTTTTCAAGCCGTCCCGAATCTCGGCACCATTTTAACTGGTGTTGGGTTGAAGAACCCGGAGAAAGAAGCCCTCTTAAAGCCTTTGCTAGATTCAGCGAGTCCACTCGTTCATAATTTCTTGCAAATGCTTTATGACTACGGCCGCTTGAATGATACGGTCGCGATTATTGATGAGTTCAAACGACTCTATGATGAACAAAATCAAACGGTCACCGTTAGTGCAACAGCTGCTGTCGACCTTGATGAAGATCGAAAACAACGGTTAGCTGACAGCGTGGCCAAACGAATCGGCGCAAAAACGGTTCACTTAGATGTCGTGGTGGATCCGGAAATCATTGGTGGGGTGATTATTCATATGAATGATACCGTCATTGATGGCTCAATCCGGACCCAACTCGATCGTCTGCGCCAATCGTTGACGCATTAAAATTTTTTATAAAGAGGTGAAATCCGCATGAGCATTAAAGCTGAAGAAATCAGCGCTCTCATTAAACAACAGCTTGAGAACTATCAAGAGGAGCTGACCGTTGAAGAGACGGGAACGGTAACCTACGTCGGTGACGGGGTTGCACGTGCTCATGGTCTGGATAATGCATTAGCTGGCGAACTACTCGAGTTTGATAATGGCGTTTATGGCATGGTTCAAAACCTCGAATCCGACGATGTTGGAATCGTGGTTTTGGGTGCCTACGATGGGATTCAAGAAGGTTCTTCCGTTAAACGGACAGGCCGGATTATGGAAGTTCCTGTTGGCGATGCTTTGATCGGTCGAGTCGTTAATTCTTTGGGTCAAGCGATTGACGGTAAAGGTGAGATTAAAACAGATCACACCCGTCCAGTTGAATTTAAGGCTCCTGGAGTTATGCAACGTAAATCCGTTAGCGAACCATTACAGACTGGTATTAAAGCCATTGATGCCCTAGTTCCAATTGGTCGTGGTCAACGTGAATTGATCATCGGTGACCGGAAGACTGGGAAGACATCCTTGGCGATTGATACAATTGTTAATCAAAAAGATCAAAACATGATTTGTGTCTATGTTGCGATTGGACAAAAGGAGTCGACCGTGCGTGCGCAAGTGGAGACGCTACGGCAACTCGGCGCGATGGATTATACAATTGTTGTTTCTGCAGGGCCTTCAGAACCTGCACCAATGCTTTACTTGGCACCTTATGCTGGTGCTGCCATGGGTGAAGAGTTCATGTATAACGGCAAACATGTTTTAATCATCTATGATGATTTATCTAAGCAAGCCGTTGCTTATCGTGAACTTTCCTTAATTCTTCGTCGTCCACCAGGTCGTGAAGCTTATCCAGGGGATATTTTCTATACTCATTCTCGGTTGCTTGAACGGGCCGCTAAACTGAGTGACGAAATGGGCGGCGGTTCGATGACGGCTTTGCCAATCATTGAAACGCAAGCGGGTGATGTGTCCGCTTATATTCCAACAAACGTTATTTCAATCACTGATGGACAGATTTTCTTAAACTCTGATTCATTCTATTCAGGTGTGCGTCCGGCCATTGATGCCGGGACATCTGTGTCACGGGTCGGCGGGGACGCCCAAGTTAAGGCCATGAAGAAGGTTTCGGGGACTTTGCGGCTTGACCTGTCGTCGTATGCTGAGTTAGCCTCGTTTGCTCAATTTGGTTCTGACTTGGATCAAGCGACTCAAGATCGTTTGAACCGTGGTCAGCGGACAATTGAAGTATTGAAGCAACCACTACATGAACCACTACCAGTGGAAAAGCAAGTGGTAATTCTCTATGCATTAACCCACGGATATATTGATAAGATCGCGGTTGATGACATTGCTCGCTTCCAAAACGAGTTATTCGATAATTTTGATGCTAAACATGCTGATTTATTAGAGACAATTCGTTCAACTGGAAATTTGCCTGATGATGACGATATGAAAGCGGCAATTTCCGCATTTGTTGATTCTTTCCAACCAACTAAAGCGGCGACAGAAGCCACTAAATAGACGGAAGGGAAGGTGAGCAAATGCCCGCAGCATTAAACGAAGTCAAGCGCCGAATTAGTTCAACTCAAAAAACGGCTCAGATCACGACGGCAATGCAGATGGTTTCAACGTCAAAATTGAGCCAGATTCAGCGCCATACAAGTGGTTACCAAGTTTATGCAGCTAAGGTTGAAAGTGTGGTCACTCACCTTGCTGCATCTCACCTGCTAGAAACATCGGTGGTTGATGCGACTAGCTCGAAAGCTAACGCCAATGATGATGTTCCTGTCAGTGGTTTACTGACCCAGCGGCCTGTTAAAAAGACCGGGTTGCTGGTGGTGACTTCTGATCGGGGGCTTGTCGGTAGTTATAACAGCAATATCATCAAGTCCACAAATGACTTTATTCAAGCTCATGGTGGACACCAAGATGATTTTGTGGTTCTAGCGGTGGGCGGTACCGGTGCTGATTTCTTCAAGAAACGTGGCATGAATGTGGCGTATGAGTACCGCGGTGTAAGTGATGTGCCAACGTTTATCGAGGTGCGTGAAATTGTCAAGACCGTTGTCGCGATGTACAACAACGAAGTTTTTGATGAGCTATATGTTTGCTATAGTCATTTCGTCAATCGATTAACGTCACGCTTTCGGTCAACCCGGATGTTACCGATCACCGGTGAGACCGTGGCAGAAACGAAACCGGATGGTGATGAAAGCAATTCCGCTAAGACAGTAGCGACTGGAATTACGATTACGCCGGAGTATGAACTTGAACCATCTGCTGAAGAAATTTTGCAGGTTGTTCTACCGCAGTACGCTGAAAGTTTGGTCTATGGTGCTATTTTAGACGGAAAAACTTCAGAACATGCCTCTAGTGCTACAGCTATGCAGACAGCTTCAGATAACGCCCATGACTTAATTGGCAGTCTCAGTCTTCAGTACAATCGTGCGCGTCAAAGTGCCATTACAACTGAAATTACTGAAATTACCGGTGGACAGGCGGCGTTAGAGTAAACGCTTGCACCTGATTGAGAAATTGCTTAATCGAGGTTAATTATTAAGACGGAAGGAAGATACGCGAATGAGTTCTGGTAAAGTTGTTCAAGTTATCGGCCCCGTTGTTGACGTTGAATTTCCATTAGATGGTTCATTACCTGCCATTAACAATGCGTTACTGGTTAAACGTCCCAATCAAAAGGATCTCACGGTTGAAGTCACCTTGGAACTAGGGGACGGTGTCGTGCGGACAATTGCGATGGATGGAACGGATGGCCTGCAACGTGGCATGGAAGTTGAGGACACAGGTGGCTCAATTTCAGTGCCCGTTGGTGAAGATACATTGGGCCGGGTATTTAACGTCCTCGGAGAACCAATCGACGGCGGAGCAGAGTTTGGTCCGGATGCGCAACGCAACCCAATTCATCGGGAAGCACCTGATTATGACCAACTCGCAACAAGTACTGAAATTCTTGAAACAGGAATTAAAGTCATTGATTTACTTGCCCCTTATGTACGTGGTGGTAAGGTCGGCCTCTTTGGTGGGGCCGGTGTTGGGAAGACCGTTCTGATTCAAGAACTGATTCACAACATTGCTCAAGGCCATAACGGGATTTCAGTGTTTACCGGTGTCGGTGAACGAACCCGTGAAGGTAACGATATGTACTTTGAAATGAAAGGGTCTGGTGTTTTAAAGCAGACCGCCATGGTGTATGGACAGATGAACGAACCACCGGGTGCTCGGATGCGGGTTGCCCTGACCGGTTTGACAATTGCGGAATATTTCCGTGATGTCAAAGGCCAAGACGTTTTGTTGTTTATCGACAATATTTTCCGGTTTACCCAAGCTGGTTCGGAAGTTTCTGCCTTACTTGGTCGAATTCCATCAGCCGTTGGTTATCAACCAACCTTGGCGACAGAAATGGGTCAGTTGCAAGAGCGAATCACTTCGACGCAAAAGGGCTCAATTACCTCCATTCAGGCGGTTTATGTGCCTGCCGATGACTATACTGATCCGGCGCCGGCAACGACTTTCGCCCATTTGGATGCGACAACTAACTTGGAGCGTTACTTAACGCAACAAGGGATTTATCCGGCCGTGGATCCGCTGGAATCAACTTCTTCAGCGTTGACTCCAGAAATTGTGGGACAAGACCACTATGAAGTTGCCACGCAAGTTCAGCAGATTCTCCAACGGTATCATGAGTTACAAGACATTATCTCTATTTTAGGGATGGATGAATTGTCTGATGAAGAGCAAACAGTCGTCGCGCGTGCTCGTCGGATTCAGAATTTCCTAAGTCAACCGTTCTCTGTTGCTTCCCAATTTACAGGAATTGATGGACAGTATGTTTCAGTTGAAGATACGGTTAAAGACTTTAAGGCCATTCTGGATGGACAATATGATGATCTACCTGAAGAGGCCTTTCGATTGGTCGGCACGATTGACCAAGCTGTGGCCAAGGCAAAACAACTACAGGGTAGTAACTAAGGGGGCGTAACCAATGGCTGAACCTCAACTGACGGTTACGATTGTGACCCCGGATGGAACGAGTTACGACAACCATGAAGCGACTATGTTCGTGGCGAAAACGACCAACGGTGAAATCGGCATTATGCCAAACCACGTTCCACTAATTGCAGCGTTGGAAATTGATGAAGTTCGTGTCAAACATGATCAAAACGCGGAAGATGAAATCGCTGTTAATGGTGGTTTTGTTGAATTCTCTGATAATGTTGCGACGATTGTGGCTGATTCGGCTGAGACACAAGCTGATATTGATGTTGGGCGAGCGCAAAGTGCACGGACTCGTGCTCAACAAGCGATTGAACATGCTCAACAGGCACACGATGCTGATGAACTGCGTCGAGCAGAAGTCGCATTGCGTCGTGCAATTAATCGAATCAACGTCGCCTCACATACTCAAAATCGTTAGTCACGCCACGGTCAAAAGCGTTGTGTGATCAAGAAGCTTACTATTAATTTAGTAAGTTTCTTTTTTTTGGATGATATTTACGACGTAATTATAGATAATATGATAGACTGAATTGAATAAAGCAAAGAGGTGCAAAATGGCGATTTATGGCGTTTCGGTAGTGATAAAAATAGTGTTTCAATTGGCCTTCATTTGGTTTGCCTTGTGGGCACTTCGACCGCTACCACTTGTCAAAATCATGCCGCAATATCCTCGCCAGGCACAGATGTTACTTGTGTTATTGGCAATCGTCATTGGATATGCTTGCAGCTCTTTTTTCATTGACTTATTTCAGTCAATTATTGGTTTTAGACCCTGAAACAATTTAGTTGCTATTGACAAGTAGTGAGTGCCAAGTGTTGGAGGCTCGAAATATTATGGAAAAGATTATTGTTCATGGTGGCCCGGCTCTGAAGGGAACGGTTGAGATTGAGGGCGCAAAAAATGCCGTTTTGCCAATCCAGGCGGCATCGATTCTGGCTTCATCTGGTAAATTGGCATTAACAAATGTGCCCGCGTTATCAGATGTCTTCTTAATGAACAAGGTTCTCAGTTTCTTGAATGTGGATGTGGCTTTCAATCGTGACAAGAAGGCCGTCACATTTGATGCATCGCGACACCTGAGTTCGGAAGCGCCGTTTGAATATGTGTCGAAGATGCGTGCTTCAATGGTCGTGATGGGACCATTATTGGCCAGAGTTGGACGGGCGCGAGTTGCGATGCCCGGTGGTTGTGCAATTGGTAGCCGGCCCATTGACTTACATCTCAAGGGCTTTGAAGCACTAGGCGCCACGATTGAACAACATGATGGTTACATTGAGGCGAGTGCAGACCAATTGGTTGGGGCCAATATTTACTTAGATTTTCCCAGTGTCGGGGCAACCGAAAATATTATGATGGCGGCCACCTTAGCTAAAGGGACGACGTTAATTGAAAATGTTGCACGGGAACCCGAAATTGTCGATCTGGCGAATGTATTGAATAAAATGGGGGCCCGCGTCTTTGGCGCTGGGACTGAGACGATCCGTGTTGAAGGAGTCACCGCGTTGCATGGTTGTGAACATAGTGTTGTTCAAGATCGCATTGAGGCGGGGACATTTATGGTTGCAGCTGCGGTCACAGGCGGCAATGTTTTGATTAAAGATGCGATTAGTGAGCATAATAAACCATTGATTTCTAAGCTGTTAGAAATGGGTGTTCAAGTTCATGACGAAGCCGATGGCGTGCGCGTGATCGGGACAAATCGATTAAAGCCGGTAACGGTCAAGACTTCACCACATCCAGGTTTTCCAACAGATATGCAACCGCAGATGTCAGTGCTGCAACTGATGGCAAACGGAACAAGTACGTTGACAGAAACGGTTTTCGAGAATCGTTTTAACCATCTCGATGAGTTACGGCGGATGAATGCTCGCTTCACGATCGAAGGTCGTAGTGTTGCTTTACAAGGACCAACGGCATTCAATGGTGCTGAAGTGGCGGCAACGGATCTAAGAGCAGCCGCGGCCCTCGTTTTAGCTGGGCTGGTAGCTAATGGTTATACAACGGTAACTAACTTACAGTATTTAGATCGAGGCTATTGTGATTTTCACGATAAGTTGGCCGCTTTAGGCGCAGAGATTGAGCGAGTTGATATCGACGCGGATGTTCGCCAAATCATTGCCAAGCGACAAAATCGGGTCTCTTCAAACTTAAATTGACATTTAATTGCATCCAAAGCAAAGGTTCTTTAATTGCCCGACTTAATGTTGTGCAGTTGTGGGAGCCTTTTTTAGTGACGAATCGTAATTTAGAAGTCTAAGTCATTGTTAAAGGTTCGGCAAAGGCTGACGGTCGATAAGCGGTTATGCTATAATTGTGCATTGAAATTGTGTAATTGAAAGGAGCTCAACATGGCCAAAGATATTGGAATCGATTTAGGCACAGCCAACGTGTTGATCTATGTCGTTGGAAAGGGAATCGTGCTTGACGAACCTTCTGTTGTCGCGATCGATACCAAAACAGAACGTGTACTCGCCGTTGGTTCCGAGGCGTACCGAATGGTGGGACGGACCCCCAGCAATATTCGAGCAATCCGTCCGTTGAAAGATGGCGTTATCTCGGATTTTGACGTGACTGAAGAGATGTTGTCGTATTTCATTAATAAACTAAACGTTAAAGGGTTTATGTCGCGTCCAAATATTATGATTTGTGCGCCGACTAATATTACCGAGATCGAGCGTAAAGCGATTATTCAAGCTGCTGAAAAATCTGGCGGGGCAAAGGTCTACTTGGAATATGAGCCAAAAGTAGCGGCCATCGGTGCTGGGCTAGATGTATATCAAGCAACTGGAAACATGGTCATCGATATTGGTGGAGGCACCTCGGACATTGCTGTCTTGTCACTAGGAGACATCGTGGCTAGTACCTCATTGCGGATGGCCGGGGATCGCATGAACGCCGACATTGCTGCTTATGTGAAGCGAGAACATGGTCTGACGATTGGCGAACATTCGGCCGAAAATATTAAAATAAAAATTGGGACCGCTATTCAGATGGAACATCCAGAAACGATGGATGTACGTGGACGTGATTCGGTCAATGGCATGCCCCATTCTGTGGAAATTAATGCGAATGAGGTTGAAGCCGCTTTACATGATACTTTGCAGCAGATTATTGACGCTGCGCATGGCGTATTGGAACGAATTCAACCAGAATTAGCAGCTGACATCATTGACCGAGGCATTATTTTAACTGGTGGCGGTTCACTGTTACATGGGATTGACCAGTTGATTTCTCGGGAATTACAAGTACCAGTGATGATTTCAGAACAGCCCTTGGACAATGTGGCCAAGGGTGCCGGGCAATTATTGGAGCGAATGAGTGGAAGAAAAGCTTAAGTGATCCGATAAGAAGGTGAATGGCTGATGAAATGGTTACTAACTAAATTGATTGTCGGCTATCAGCGGTTCATTTCACCACTGTTTCCGCCGAGTTGTCGCTATTACCCGTCCTGTTCCAACTATATGTTGACTGCGGTTAAAAAACACGGCGCTGTCGCTGGATTCGTTATGGGAATTGCGCGGATTTTGAGATGCAACCCCTTTGTACGGGGCGGCTTTGATCCGGTTCCTGACTACTTCACTGTTCATCGCAATCCCCATCCCCGTGATATGGATCCGATTGTGGCAGCCGTCTTTTATGGAGAACATCATGACAAAAAAAGATAAGACAATACCCGTTTCAATTGACGAAACGACGATTGCCGGCGAAACTATTGCCCAAGTAATCGTGAATAAGCAAATCATTGGTCAGATTAAGCCAGACGGCAAAAAATTTGTTGCAACCATGAATGGTGGTCAGCGATTTAACGCGAAGACGCAAGAAGGCGCACTTCAAGAGATTCTTGCTGAATACAACTTACATGGTTGAGCACTTTTGTAGGAATACGAATTAGCTTTAGGGAGGCTCCAAGTGCAACAAGAACGTGCTTCCGTCAGTCGGAGTAACAAAAATTTAGATTCACGGATTGATTGGGGAATTATTTTCTGTGTCCTCATGTTGGCATTGATCGGAATCGCTTCAATCTATGTGGCGGCGACGCATGATGCTAAAACAGTGAGCGTGGTCAAACAAGTCGCTACTCAAGTTGTCTGGTATGTCATCGGAACGATTGCAGTGGTTATTTTAATGCAATTTGATTCTGAACAACTATGGAAATTAGCACCTTTAGCTTATGGCGTGGGCATTTTTCTATTAGTGGCAGTCCTTGTTTTTTACAGCCGGGCTTATTACGTCCAGACCGGTGCTCGCAGTTGGTTTGCCATTGGTCCACTAACATTCCAGCCCTCAGAGGTTATGAAACCAGCTTATATCTTAATGATGGCGCGGGTCATTACAACACATAATAATGATCGCCCGACCCACACAACACGGGGGGACTGGTTGCTGATTGGTAAGCTGTTTGCCTGGACGTTGCCCATTTTTGTGTTGATGAAATTGCAAAATGACTTTGGGACTAACTTAGTCTTTGCGGCGATTTTAGCAGGGCTCATCTTGGTTTCGGGTGTGACCTGGCGAATTCTGATACCGGCGTTTGCAACCGTGACCGTGATTGGTGGCACCGCGATGACGCTCGTGGTCACGACTTGGGGACGAACGCTTTTGGGGCATCTTGGGTTTCAAGCTTACCAATTTGCGCGGGTCGATACGTGGTTACATCCATCAGCCGACACGTCGAATCAAGGCTATCAGTTATGGCAAAGTATGAAAGCGATCGGCTCAGGCGGATTGTTTGGCACCGGGTTTAATGTGTCACACGTCTATGTTCCAGTGCGTGAATCAGATATGATTTTTTCCGTAATTGGTGAAAATTTTGGTTTCATTGGTGGCTTATTGCTAATAATGTTGTATTTTTACTTGATTTGGCAGATGGTTCGCGTCACATTTGACACTAAGAATGAGTTCTATGCGTACATTGCGACTGGTGTTGTGATGATGATTTTATTTCATGTCTTTGAAAATATTGGTATGAACATTGGTTTGCTGCCACTAACCGGGATTCCGTTGCCCTTTGTTAGTCAAGGCGGTTCTGCGCTGATTGGTAATTTGATCGGTGTTGGTTTGATCATGTCAATGCGATACCACTACACGAGCTATATGTTTAGTAACAATGCCAGTTTCAAGTAACGGTTAGAGGAGGATCTAGTGATGAACGAAGCAGAAAAGTACTTTTGGACTAAACCTGATGGCGATGTTGTTCGTCTCGGACTCACTAAAGATGCCCAAGACGAGTTAGGCAACATTACCTATATTGATTTACCTAAACCAGGTAGTCAGGTTCAAGCCGGTGAGACATTTGCTAGCATGGAAGCTGAAAAAGCAGTTTCGGATATGCCGAGTCCAGTAAGTGGCAAAGTGGTGACAGTTAATCCAGCGTTAAAAGATGGTCCGGATGCCTTAAACGGTGATTGGGACGACGCCTGGCTATTAACCTTGAGCCAAAAATAACGATACCTGGTTTCCTAATTGTTTAGGACTGGCATTCATGAGCGTTATAACAACCAACAAACGACCTTACCTACCGAGACTGTACTTCGGTAGGTAAGGTCGTTTGTTGGTACTTGTCCTTTTAATGACGTGGCGTCAGGCATTGACGCATGGCTAGATTTGAGCAACAAATTTTTCAAACAAATGCGCAGCTTTTGGGTTTGAGTCGGCCATCATCTCAGGGTGGAATTGAACGCCAATAATGTGTCGCTGCTGGTCCTCGGCTGCTTCGACAACGCCATCAGCCGCGGTAGCAGTGATTCTGAGGCCAGTAGCGACTGTTTTAACTGCTTGATGGTGGAAAGAGTTGACCAGGCCAGTTGCACCCCAGACGCCGCCAATAAAGCTGTCTGCGGCGGTTGAAATCTGTTGAGTAGGTGTGGACCAGGCGGTAGGATACTGGTTGTGGCCTAGCACATTGGGAAGTTGAGTCGTTAAATCTTGATAGTTGGTGCCACCCAATGTTGCGTTGATGATTTGAATGCCACGGCAAATCCCTAAGATTGGCTTATGGGCGTCGATTGCTGCTAAAATAAGTGCTTGCTCGAAAACATCTCGATCCCAATCGTTAAGTCCGTTTTGGGGAATTGGGTCCTCGTGGTAAAGCTGAGGCGACACGTCTTGGCCGCCAGTTAAGACTAGTGCATCAATTCTACTCAGATAGTCTTTGGCGAGGTCAGGTGCACCGATTGGTAAAATTAACGGTAGCGCTCCCGCATTGGATAAGGAGGCAACATAGTTCTTTTGCGTATAATCCACGTAGTTGTTTTCAAAATGTTGGCTGGTACGGATTAGATGGTTTGAGCCGATGCCAATAATAGGTTGCATAACTAAACTCGCTTTCTTAAAAGAGGATGATTCTAGTATAACTCGTGAATTAAAATGAGATGTCAAAAAGGCTTACAACATTCGTCTTGAATTTGTTGTGTATTTATTTTTGGGCCGTTTAAAAATAAGCATTTTTCCAATCGTTGGATTAACAGACCGATACTAATTTACGACGATGACGAAAATGAAATGGTAAGATGTTTTTGGTTGATTAAGTCGCACGGGATAAAAGTTGCTTCTTAGTCGAATGGTCGGTAAGATGATCGTGACTGTAAGCTTGTGAGAAAGGAGCAACCGATGGCTGATGAATTAAAAGAAGTTAATGAAGTACGGGAGCGTTTAATCGATTTGAGACAGCAGGTACGGGCTGGTAGCGTGCTGCAATCGCTAGGTGGGCGACTCGGGCAAATTTTAGATCAACTACCCGTGCAGGAGGCAACGTTGGTTAGATTGCCTGATGACCAAGATGGTATCAAAACACTAATTGAGACTTTAAACCAGTCGATCCGTAGGCCAGACCAATTTGCGGTCTCTGATGAACAATTATTGGCACTGGTGAACCATTTGGGCTCTCCTGATCGTGACATCCGTGATCAAGGCATCTATTATTTTTTTAATGACGCGTTACAGCGTCATGTATTGAGTGAGTCACAACTGAAATTAGTTTTCAATGCGCTATTACAAGACCGGATCTTGTTTAGTCACATTACTGAGCCAACGAATGATGGCATCTTTGGTAGATCGTTTGCAATCCTGATATTATCCATTTTGCTATATGCAGATCGGGTTGATGAACAATTCTTGACACCTGCAATGATTGACCGGTTGGTCATTCAGACAATGACTTATCTGGCACTGGAGAATGATGCGCGTGGTTTTGTCGGAACTAAGGGCTGGGCCCACGCCTATACGCATATTGGTAATTTATTAGATGAGTTGGCCGAGAGTTCAATTCTTTCACGGGCGGATAAAGTATTACTAATGGTCGAATTGATCCAAAAATATGCCCGCTTGAAGATGCCGCTGATTTTTGGCGAGGATCGACGTCTGGCAATGTACTTCAATACCATTTTAAATAAGAACGAGCTGTACGTGCAGGCCTTTTTACATGAGTGGCGATCCTGGCGAGCACAGATCGGGATGGCAAGTGCACCAACAGAGGAAAAGCAATGGCATGGACTCTTCAATCGTTCACGCTTAGTCTTGGCAATGGCGGTGCAAGATGATTTACCCGAATCAGTGACAGAGATGATTAACGCGGAGATCAATTTTTTGACGTGAGTTGTTTTTCCTTAAATAAAAAAGCTTATTTTATGCTTTTTGTATATGGCATAAGATGAGTTATGGACGCCAAAAAGCTTCATTTTGACAGCCGTTGTTGCCGTCTGGTATACTCAAGTTTCTATTAGAACGGACGGAAAAAATGAATCGAGGACGGTAGAACAATGACGAACAAGAAATTGCACGTTGCCTTACTATTTGGTGGAAACTCCTCAGAACATGATGTTTCTAAACGATCGGCCCACAACATTTATGATGCGATGGACAAGGACAAATATGAGGTCAGCTTGTTCATGTTTACTAAGGATGGTGTATTGCTGGGCAATGAAGCTTCTCATCGGATCTTCAACGGCGAACCTGAAGATCAGGTGGTTGCCGAATACCTGCCGAAGATTGACCAACATAATCCATTAGCGCCACTACAAGCGTTAAGTGAGGTTAAAGATATTGATCTCTTTTATCCAGTCATTCATGGAAATCTTGGTGAAGATGGTACCATTCAAGGTTTATTTAAACTCCTTCGCAAACCGTACATTGGTAGCAATGTTCTAGCTTCAGCGGTGTCCTTTGATAAGGACATGACGAAGCGAATTTTAACGCAAGCACACGTCCGCAACACGGAGTATGTGGTCATTACGCCAGAAAATAAGAACGCGATGGATTACGAGTCAGTGGCCGCTAAAATTGGTCGAGTTATGTTTCTTAAACCAGCTAATCAGGGCTCTTCTGTGGGCATTCACAAAGTTACTAACGCCGCCGAATTTGATGCTGGATTAGCGGACGCCTTGCAGTATGATTTTAAGGTCTTGGCGGAAGAAGCGATTGATTCACCACAGGAAATTGAAATTTCTATTTTAGGAAATGAAAAGCCGCGGGCTTCAAAGCTGGGAGCAGTTCGAGTTCCCCAAAGTGATACGTTCTATGACTACAATAATAAATTTGTTGATGCGAGTGGCGTTGTCTTCGAATTACCGGTTATTTTGCCAGATAGTCTAGCCAAGGAAATCACCCAAATGGGCTTGGATGCTTACGTCGCGCTTGGTCTTAAAGGCTTAGCTCGTATTGATTTCTTGGTTTCACGAGATGGTGTGCCGTACTTGAGTGAGCCAAACACATTACCTGGCTTTACCAATATCTCTTTGTATCCGCAATTGTGGGAAGTTTCGGGAATTGATTATGCTAGCTTGATTGACGAAATTATCGATTATGGGTTGGCAGAATTCAAACGGAATGAGACAATCAGTTTTGCCTTTACTGAGCTAGGTTCTGAACATATTGGTGAAAAGCGCTATAACTAATGGTCATCATTGTTGTCAATGCATTAATTTTGACAAATTCGTTGATCGTTACAACAAAGAATCTCTATTTCTGTACTTTTGGAAATAGAGATTTTTTTATTTGGTTAAAAAGCGCGTTTGGAGCCACCGCTCAGTAGTCGATTAAATATAGTCGTCATAATTTTTGATTAAGCAGTAATCAAAAATTTCCCGTTTATTTTTCAACAAGTCCCGTATATAAAGGTATGACATAATTAGGGGGTTGATGAGCGATGAAGCGATGCGCCTGGGCGATGAAGTCGTCACGGCTACAACAATATCACGATGAAGAGTGGGGCGTGCCACGGTATACAGATCAGGGACTGTTTGAGATTTTGGGATTTGAAATTTTTCAGGCTGGTCTCTCGTTAGATTTGTTGCTCAAGCGCCGTTTAACCTTACGAAAGGCGTTAGCTGATTTTGAAATCGATCAATTGGCAGCCTTTAGTGAACAACAGCAGCGCAATTTTCTGACCAACCCGGCTGTTATTCGAAATCAGCAAAAGTTGCACGCCGTTATCTATAACGCTCGTCGGTGGCAAGCGCAACAGGTGGACGGATCTTCGCCGGCAAATCAGTTGTGGGTTTTGCAACGCCAAGTTCACATGTACGGTGATCGATTATCCGTCAGTGCCGAAGATTTGTTCACTGAACAAACGCTGCAATTGTTCGATTCTTGGGCATTGGTCAGGGTCGGACCAGTAACCGTCCAGTGGTTTCTTCGTGCGGCTGGGTTTATCAACGGTCATGACATAGGTTGCGATCAATTTGAAAAAAGATGATCGGTCCATACCACTAGACGAATTTCACAAAACATGCGAGAATGATATAGGCAAAAATTATCAGACTCATATTAGCTTAATTCGTTCTGACACACGGATTGATGATTACTGATGATTGGATAAAATTGTGATTGACGGATGGATTTCAAATCACAAAGTTTCGGCCGAGTTGTAGGAAAATAACTGGCGAATATTATTCGGAAGAAGGCGTTTGCGTTTGACAGCATTGACATTAAGATTAGCGACCCCGACTGATTTAGATGAAGTGATGAACATTATCGAAGGGGCACGGCATTTCATCGCGCAGCAAGGGTTTAATCAATGGCAAGATGGCTATCCAGCACAAACAGATATGTTGGCAGATATTATGGCACAGCGATTATATGTGCTGACCGATCAAATTCATATTGCAGCCGTGGCTGCCGTTCTAGTGGGGGTTGATCCCAACTATCGGTTGATTGAAACTGGTGGCTGGTTAAGCTATGGACAGCCATACGCAGCGATTCATCGTGTCGCTGTCGGAGCAGCCTTTCGAGGTCAACATGTGGGTGAGCGGCTATTTTCCGCCTTAGTTAGGCAATTGCAACAAACGCATGAAGTTGCAAGCTTACGCGTTGATACGCACGAGGCTAACCGAAGTATGCAACATTTGATTACCAAAGTCGGGTTTATCGATTGCGGTCGGATTTATATTGACGGTGTTGCGCCACGCCGCGCTTATGAATTGGTTTTTTAATCAGCTAAGTTACTCGCTGTGCCTTGTTCACTCCGGAATGGGGCAAAGAGAGAATGGAAATTTTAGGAATGCGTGTTCGCGCCTATCGCAAAGCTAAGGGCATGTCACAAAATGATTTGGCCAAGAATATTTGTACACAAGCGACGATTAGTTTAATTGAAAAGCGGAATAAAATTCCGAGTATGCCAATTCTACTGAGAATTACAGCTCGACTAGGCATCACGATTGATGACATCATTGTTGAAGAAGACGGCCAAATTGCTCAAATTTTTCGAAAAATTGGCAGTGATTTGCACGCCGGACATTATCGTAATGCCGAAAAAAAACTCAATACGATTAAATTTAAGAGTTTGAATGAGGTTGATGAGAAAAAAGCCTATTATTACTATCATGGCGAATTACAGCTCATTAACCATGTCAGTCCTGATGAGGCTATTTTTAGTTTTAGCATGCTCCTAGATACATTTGGTACCCGAGTCAAAGATATGTATAAGGTGATGGGAAAATTGGGGCTCGGACTCGCTTATGATAAGAAGGGCGACCCTGATAAAGCGATTATGCTGGTTGACCAAGCCTTGGAAGCACTGGATGGTTTTGAAGTAAATAGTCATGACCAGGTTGTCGATCAAGTTTATACGCTTTCGCGGGCAGCGCGATTTTTCCAGCGGACGAATAAACATGAACGTGCGTTAAAACTACTCAAGCGAGCGATCAAATTAAACGAAACACATCATTGTATCTTCTTATTAGAAGATTTATATGAATCTAAGGCAGTTAGTCAATTAGAGTTGGCCGATCGTGAGAATGCACAACAAAGTCTTTACATTGCGTATAGTCTAGCGATGGTCACTAAAAATCCTCGTCGAATTGCTAGTATTGCAGATAACGCACAAAAATATCAAATTCCACCGTTATCACTGGTGTCGCAGTAAGATGAAGCAAAAAAGCTGTCAAGAGCATTGACAGCTTTTTTTGCGTGTTCATTTAAGGTGGGAGCGAGAGGATCGGTAGAAATTAGTATCCACTAATTGGAAGCCGCCGCGCCATCCTTCACAGAAATGGCCTGGTTACTCAGATCAGTACGAACAACGAGTACATCACAAATGGCCGCTCGAGTCACGTATTCTGTCACCGATCCGATTAGTAAGCGTTCAACGGCATTAAGTCCGGTTGCCCCAATCATGATTAAATCTGTACCCAGTTCCTTGGGGACGTCTTGGGCGATAATTGATTTCGGTGCGCCATATTCAATGGAATATTCACATTGAATGCCGGCAGCTTTTGCTTCGGCTGCATATTTATCGAGCGTCTTCTTGGCTGTCTCCGTGACTTGTTCAACCATCGTGGTATCAAAACTAGAAATGTTTTGAAAGGCACGGGTATCAACAACGTGAAGTAAATGCAACTGGGCGTCGTCACCGTTACGTTGCGTGACAGCGACGGCCTTTTTAAAAGCTAATTCTGCTTCACGAGAACCATCGATGGGAACTAAGATCCGTTTGTATTGTTGTGCCATAAGCTTCACTCCTTTTTATGTCTCAAAGTGGGTTGAAAATAACCGCTTAGGTGATTCAATCGCTTTGCGGCATACTCTTTTCTTACATCTTCATTCTACTGTAAGCTTGATGAAAACGAAAGTGAAAGCGCTGCAAAAGTTAGTTTTATCGCTTACGATCGATTCATGAACTGAACTAACATGAGTCCTAAAGCCATGGTTGACAGGCTCCCCAGAATTAAGGCAATAATCATAATGATGAAGTTGAAGATACCGGCAATCGCCAGACAACCAACCAGCGTCAATTCAATTGCCCAAAAAATGACTAGGTGCGCCAGTGCCGGCTGATTGATCGGATCAAAAAATAAGAATTGACGTTGCCGGTGTTGCCATAAATAAAGGCTAATGAAAAAAAGGACACCAGCGAAGACTAGCATAAGAATTTTAATGACCATAAATTGACTCCTAACAAGATTTGCTTTCATTATAACAATAGAAAAGCGTCATTCTCTAGGAGAATGACGCTACAAAGTATGCACTTTGTTGAAAACTAGTGGTGCCGACAATCGGCTCTTCAGAGTTGGCCCGCGACAACGCAGGTGGGCACATCGATTAACGCGTTTGATTACCAAGGGAAAAGGCTTATCATCAACGTTACTAGCGTCATGCCCAAAGTAGTAAGACTGTAAGGCAACACTGTAAGTTGAGCCTTGCGTACACCTTAGATTTCAGGATTAGCATAGCATGAAAGCGATATCGAAGCAATTTAAAGCTTTGACGAGTGTGCCAGCTTTAACTTTTTTTAGCATCTGAGGGATCGTCGACTAGTGGGTGCCCAGAAGCGGCCATTAGTCGGCGATATTGTTCATCAAGGGCATTTTCGAAGCGACCATTTGATTTGGGGTGGTAATATTGGGCCTTAGCTAAATTAGCCGGTAAGTAACTTTGTTTCACCCAATCACCAGGGAAATCATGAGGAAATTGATAATCGGTTCCATGGCCTAATGTCTTAGCCCCCTGATAATGGGCGTCTTTTAAGTGCGCCGGAATTTCTCCGCTATGGCCAGCAGTTACATCGGCGATAGCAGCTGTGATCGCTAAATTGCCAGAGTTAGATTTAGGTGAAAGTGCCAATTCAATCACGGCATCAGCTAAGGGAATCTGTGCTTCTGGTAAGCCAAGTTGTTGAGCCGCTGTTACTGCGCTAACCGTTCGCGCCGCCGCCGCAGGATTTGCTAAACCGATATCCTCATAGGCAATGACTAGTAACCGTCGACAGATACTGATTAGATCTCCAGCAACCAATAAACGGCTCATATAATGTAACGCTGCGTTAACGTCTGAGCCTCGAATTGATTTTTGAAAGGCTGAGATGACGTCGTAGTGAGCATCACCATCCTTATCGGCTGACAGTGCTTTTTTCTGGAGACACTCTTCAATAATTGTTAGCGAAATTGTGATCGTGTCATGCTCATCTACCGGCGTTGAGCGAACCGCAAGATCCAATGCATTTAGAGCGCTTCGCAAATCACCATTGGTTGCAGTGACTAAATGATGGCGCGCATTGTCATCTAAATGAATTTTTGCTTGGCCCAGACCGTTTGTTTTATCTGACAGGGCTCGATCAATTGCTGTACTAATATCAGTCGGTGTCAGCGGATATACTTCAAAAATTTGCGTACGCGAACGAATGGCTGGATTAATGTTGATATAGGGATTTTCTGTCGTCGCTCCGATCAAAATAACGGCGCCACTTTCCAGCAAAGGTAGCAGAAAATCTTGCTTTGTTTTGTCAAGACGATGGATTTCATCCAGCAGTAAAACGACGGTGCCACTCATTTTAGCTTCTTCAGCGACGATTTGAAGTTCCTTTTTGCCGTCAGTTGCGGCATTTAACATTCTAAATGCGTACTTGGTTGAGCCGGCGATTGCGCTGGCAATACTCGTCTTACCGGTCCCAGGTGGACCATATAAGATCATCGAAGACAGCATTTTAGCCGTCACCATTCGATTGATAATCTTTCCAGGACCGACCAAGTGTTGTTGACCAACAATTTCGTCTATTTTATGTGGACGCATGCGATACGCGAGGGGTTGCATCACGAATTTGACCTCCTAGTTAAAAAGAACCCCTGATTAACCGATCTGGTTAAGTGGGGGCTGACTTACTGATTAAATAATCGTTGCCAAAAGCTCGGTTTTTTTGTCGTCTTTGCATCGGCAGTCGATTGTGGGTGCTTAGCAGCGATGTCAATCGGACTAACATCGACAGCCGTTTTTGCGGTAATGACAAGGGCCAAATCGGCATCATCGGTGCCATATTGAGGATCATTTTTAATCGTAAACGCAATGGCGTGCATCGTCGCAGCGCGAATATAGGGTCCCAGCGTATCCTGGCCGAGATTACCATTCAAAAGGATCGTATTAGCTTGTTCATCTTGTTGCTCTAGCTCGGTAGTAAAGGCATCGAGGTACTGCCCGCTCTTCAACTCGGCCACTGAGATGGTAAGCGTCACCCGCTCACGAAAGGTACCCAGATAGTGGCGTTGCTCATCAGGATTTATTTTTGGTGCGCCGTAGATGGCATTGGACAAACGTTGATTAGGATCGACGTTTTGATCAGATTGATCAGGCATATGGCGAACCTCCCTAACATAGTTGTTCAACGGTGAGTATACCATAAATTCAAGTGGTTCTGGCGAATCTAGCTCGTGAACTTAGCCATAAGACAAAAGAACAAGACCCCAGCTATTAATCGAGGTCTTGTCGTTTTATTGTTCAATTTTGAGGGTCGCTTTAGTTGTCGAGCTGCACCAGCTTGTTACCTGTGCCCAGCTGGTTTCTGTTGACTACAAATACTTTGCCGGGGCAACAAGGCCACCGAATTCATTGTCATTTGGCGCATCACGTTTAACAACCAGTTCCTGATTAGCAAAGCTAAGAATACCGCTTTCTCCCATTTCGCGACCATATCCGGATAACTTAACGCCGCCAAATTCCAATTCAGGCAGGGTAGAGAAGAAGGTGTTGACAAAGACCATCCCGGTTTCAATTTGCGAAGCAATTTCCGCACCGCGTTCTTTATTGCCGGCAAAGACGATTCCACCAAGACCAAGGTCAGAGTCGTTAGCTAATTCAATGGCTTCTTGGTCGTTCTTAACTTTATAAACCATTGCCACTGGTCCGAAGAACTCTTGATAATAGGCCGGATTGTCCTTGGTGATATCGGTCAAAATCGTTGGCAGGAAGAATTGACCTGTTGAGTCAACTGGATCGTGACGGAAGTAGAGCGTGGCACCGGCAGTGATAGCGGCATCAACTTGTTGCTGAAGCTTCTCTTTAGCGCGAGCAGAGGACATTGGTGCTAACGTTGTCTGAGGATCCATGGGGTCACCAAGTTTGGCATTACCAAAGGCCTGTTTTAAGGATGCTAGAAATTCATCATAGTGGTTTTCCGTCACAATGAAACGCTTTGAAGAGGTGCAGACTTGACCACAATTGTATAAACGAGCACGCGGTGCGATGGCATTAACTTGTGCCATGTCCGCATCACTAGCGACGATGAACGCATCCGCACCGCCCAACTCCATCGTGTTTTTCTTGAGGTTTTTGCCAGCAGCTTCAGCGACAGAACGACCACCGCGTTCGGATCCAGTGAGCGCGACTCCGACAACACGTTTGTCGGCGATTACATCCGCCACTTGATCGTAGGAGAGAAATAAATTCTTGAGCGAATCGGCTGGTGCGCCAGCTTCAATAACCGCCTTTTCAAAAGCTAGCGCCGCACCCGGGGTGTTAGCCGCATGCTTATAAACGATTGGGTCACCAACCGCGTAGTTGGGAGCGAAAATTCGCATCATTTGATAATAAGGGAAATTCCATGGTTCGACGGCCAATAAAACGCCTAAGGGATGATTCTCTAATTGGGCTTCACCAGCGATTGATTCGATCTGACGTGGCGCTAAGAGTCGTTCAGCATTCTTAGCGTAGTATTCAGCGATGTCGGCGCAAAGTAGGACTTCACCTTTAGCTTCAGTGAATAGCTTGCCCATGTCGGTTGTTAACACGGTTGCTAGTTCGTCGACTTGGTCGCGAAAGTGGTCGGCCAATTTTTGTAGGACCGCGGTTCGGCTGCTAACTGGATCGTTGCGCCATTGCTTGTAACGTGCTTGTGCGTTGGTTAAAGCCTGTTCAACGTCAGTGTTAGTTGCATTTTCATAGGTATGAATGGTTTCGTTTGTATAAGGATTGATGGTTTGATAAGCCATGATCCCGCCTCCTTGTGGTTGAATGACAATGAAATCGTTTACATGACCATATTGTAATGACAACTATGACAGAATACCAGCAGAAGGCTTGTGATTTGGTGAATTATTAGTGTTGAGCCCGCTTTGTTCAGAAACAATGGATTGCTTAACCAGGGGAGTACTTTGTAGCAATCAATTTAGGATCGAAGAAGCGAACTAGAAAATTCGACTAGTCGAGTCCGAGCATCAGTGGCCACTTGACGACCAGGGGATAACCGATTAATGAAGCTTAATCAACCGTTCAACAAAAAAAGCAACCTCAACGAATTGAGATTGCAGATAAATGTCGTACTTAAATTACAACTTGTTGTAGTATTCAACGATTAGTGATTCATCAATATCAGCATCGAGATCTTCTCGTTCTGGTAAACGAATCAGGGAACCTTTTAAGTTGTCGGCATCAAATTCAACATAGGCTGGACGACCAACAACTGCTTCAACAGCAGCTTGGATAACAACCAACTTCTTGGATTTGTCGCGAACAGCGATTTCTTGGCCAACCTTAACTTCGTAAGAAGGAATGTCGACACGCTTGCCATCTACCGTGATATGACCATGGTTAACAAGTTGACGAGCCTGACGACGAGTGGTTGCTAAGCCAAGACGGTAAACCATGTTGTCGAGACGACGTTCCAACAAGATCAAGAAGTTCGTCCCATGAGTGCCTTTACGGATTTTACCTGCCTTAACGAAAAGGTTAGCAAATTGACGTTCGCTCATCCCGTAAGTGAAACGAAGCTTTTGCTTTTCGCGTAGTTGCGTCCCATATTCGGAAATTTTACCGCGACGGTCTTGGCCGTGATCGCCTGGTGCATAAGGGCGACGTGAAAGTTCTTTACCAGTACCTGAAAGAGAAACGCCCAAACGACGTGAGATCTTCCAGGAAGGTCCTGTATAACGTGACATAGATAATGTCCTCCAAAGATTTTGTTTGGAGTAAAAAATGCGAATTATAGGTTCGGTATTCGTGCAGCTTGTTTTTACCAGGTTCACCGGAGCAGCCCCGGGTACTAGTTGAACTCATGCCTAACGCATCAGCACCAAGCTGTTGACGAGCTTACCACCTACTGCTGCAAATTTTACAACTAAAATAGTATACCGTGGCTTAAGCGGTTGTGTCAAGGTGCGCAACCAGCACTTCGGCGACCTCCTCCACGGTTTGTTGATCTTGGTCTGTAAAACGAGCCAGCGTCGGTGAGTCCAGATCAATGACACCGAGGACTTGATCGTCTTTAATGAGTGGCACCACGAGTTCTGAATTGCTGTTTGAGTCACACGCGATATGATCGGCAAATTCATGAACATTAGCTACCCGCTGTGATTGCTTTGTTGCTAACGCAGTTCCACACACGCCACGACCATTTTTAATGTGCACACAGGCAACATTGCCTTGAAACGGACCTAAGCGTAATTCATCGGTATCAGCGTGATACAAATAAAAGCCAGCCCAATTCAAATCGGGAAGCAGCTGTTTGAGCAGCGCAGATGCATTGGCTAAGTTTGCGGTGTTATCGTGTTCATCGGTTAACAGAGCGTCAAGTTGTTGAGCAAGTAAAGTGGTTACTGGCATAAGAACCTCCGAAAAATTTGATAAAGGATTGGTAAAGTCATCGAAACGTAATCTAAAGCAAAAAACGGGCTATGCTATACTTTTCGTTAGTAGTAGAGTTTACGGACTTTTCTATTAAAATCAAGTCATGAGATCGTATTGGACAAACGGGGCGGACATACATAATGGTTCAAGTTTTAATCGGTATTATCATATTAGCAGTTATTCTATACGGGTCAGTCTTTATCTTTCAGCGGTTTACGACACGTAAAATTCGTAATGTACGTGAACAGGTTAATGTGTTGAAACAGTTACCGTTGGGTCAAGATATCGAAGCTGGTCACCAAATGAGCCTGACCGGACAGTCATTAACCGCATTCAATGCCTTAGTGGATGAATATCAACAGGTTAATGAGAAGACCTTCTATGATCTAGATCATTTGATCGATCAAGTTTTATTTGATGTTCGCGGGATTAACTTTGTTAAGACGAATCGGGAGCGGCACCAAGCCGAGGCACTGTTAACGGAGGCGAGTGATCATTTTGATCATGTGCGCAGTGGGTTAGCCGAGCTAAAGAAAGTCGATGGCGAACATCGTGCAGCCGTGGCGCGATTAGAAAAAAAATATCAGGACCTACGCAAGGTATTGTTATCACAGAATTTGAGTTTTGGCCCAAGCATTGATCGACTCGAACAAAATTTAGCCGACTTAGAAGCACAATTTGATGAATTCACGACCTTATCCCAACAAGGAGATCATGTGGCGGCCCAAAAGGTTTTAGACACCTTAACCGATGGGACAACAACTTTGGAAAAATTGATTGAAACGATTCCGCCACTTTATGCGGATTTAAAAACGGGTTTCAATGAACAATTGATGGATATTGGCGATGGCTACCAGCAAATGACCGCCGATAACTATGTATTTGGTAACCTAGACTTGCCAGGGCAGATTAATCGCGTTCGCAGCGAAATTCAAACTGCCACTAAGCAATTGACTAATCTTGATTTAGCGGCGGTTAGCGCGGCCAATCATAATATTGAAGTGCAAATTGATGATCTGTATAGCGTGTTGGAAGCAGAAGTAACGGCCAGACCAGTGGCTGAATCGCAGCAAAATGAATTACATGATTTCTTAACTCATGCCGAGCGACAAAATCATGCGCTGCAAGTTGAACTTGATCGTTTGAGTCAAAGTTACGTTCTTAGCCAAGGCGAAATTGAGGAAGCTCAAGGGTTAGGTGGGCGCTTGCGCCAAGTGACTGAGCAAATTCGGCATGAGGATAATGTTTTAATTACCCATACCGATAGTTATTCTAATGTTGTCAGTCGGCAACGAGAGTATTTGCAAACCTTGACGGATATTGAAACGCAGCAGCGAACGATCAATGATGGGGTTAAGAATTTAGGCCAGGATGAAAAGAACGCTCGGAAACGTTTCCAACAATTTGACAATCAGATGCACACCTTGAAACGCCAAATTGAAGCATTGAACTTGCCAGGTCTCCCTCATGATTATCTGGATTACTTTTACGTAGTCAGCGATGAAGTTGAGAAGCTGGGGCGGGATTTGAGCCAAACACAAATTAACATGGAAGAAATTTCCAAACAGCTGATTATGATTCAAGCCGATCTAGGCACCTTAAATGAAAAGAGTCATGACTTACGTGATAGCGCCCTATTGGCTGAGCAACTTTTGCAATATGCTAACCGCTACCGTAATGCCAATGAACAGATGGCCACTGCCAGCCAACGCGCGCAACGTTTGTTTGATCATGATTTTAAGTATGCTGAGGCGTTAGAAACAATGGCCACTGCGTTAGATGCCGTTGAGCCAGGTGCTTATCAACGAATTGAAACCAACTATTATGGCAATTCAGCGACGACTGATGCCACAAACAAATAGTGGTTGATCATTTGCTTTAAAATTTAGTGCACGATCCCTTGATGCCCATCGCTCGTTTTTGGCGATTATGTAATGGACATTGAGGGATTTTTGTATAGTTGTTTTTTCGATAATCTTTAATAGTTAGCACATTCTCGTTTGCATTGGTGGTTTGAGTAGGTGACACCGACAAAACGTGCTATACTATTGCAAGTTTTCAATCCGAGTCGAACCGAATTTTAAACGAAGAAGGGACAACATGATTTATTTTGATAATAGCGCGACAACGCAAGTTGATGCGTCTGTCTTAGCGACATACACGAAAGTTAGCCAAGCAATCTGGGGAAATCCGTCCTCATTGCATAATTTTGGTGAGCAAGCTTATCAGCTACTAGAACAATCACGCCAACAAATTGCGGACTTATTGGGCGTTAATCTCAGTGAGATTCTGTTCACAAGTGGCGGCACAGAGGGTGATAATTGGGTGGTCAAAGGCACTGCTATGGAAAAGCGGGCCTTTGGTCGGCACATTATTACATCGTCCGTGGAACATCCAGCGGTGCATAATTCGATGGAGCAGTTGGCCCAATTGGGATATGAGATTACTTATCTACCGGTGGATGATGAGGGACGAGTGAGTGCGACCGATTTAAAGGCGGCCATTCGACCAGAGACGATTCTCGTGTCAGTCATGGCGGTCAACAATGAAGTCGGCAGCATTCAACCGTTACAAGAAATAGCCAATGTGCTGAAGGATTACCCAACCATTCATTATCATGTGGATGCGGTTCAAGGCATTGGTAAGGGGATTGCTGATTTGATTTTCAATGATCGCGTTGATTTTATTACCTTTTCGGGGCATAAATTTCATGCGCCTCGCGGGATTGGCTTCCTATACGCCCGTGCTGGTAAACGGTTGGCCCCATTGATGACGGGCGGTGGTCAGGAGCGTAATCTACGCAGTGGGACAGAAAATTTACCGGCCATTGCTGGAATGGCCCGAGCGTTGCGCTTATTGCTGGAGAATGAGGCCGCGCACGTGGCCAATGAACAGGCCGTTCGTGAGCGGATTTTGCAACATATCCAAAAGTTTGCTAAAGTGACCGTCTTCTCCAAGGATAATGATCACTTTGCGCCACACATTTTATGTTTCGCCATAGCAGGCGTGCGTGGCGAAACGATCGTGCATGCGTTTGAAGATCGCGGTATTTATATTTCCACAACCAGTGCCTGTTCGTCAAAGAAGCATTTGGCCTCTAGTACCTTAAAGGCGATGAATGTGCCAGATGAACTGTCTACTAGTGCTGTACGTGTGAGTTTAGACGAACACAATACTTTGGCCGAGGCAGATCAGTTTAACGAGGTCTTTGATGAACTATATGAACAATTCAAAAAAATCAATTCATAATTGAAGGAGGCGACCTTATGAATTACGATGAAATTATGGTCCGTTATGGTGAATTATCCACTAAAGGTAAGAACCGTAAGTCGTTTATTGATCGATTAGGTAGCAATGTTCGCAATGTATTACATGATTATCCGACGGTGAAGGTGCATCCTGATCATGATCGAATGCACTTGACCCTTAATGGGGCAGATGCTAGCGGTGTGATGGAACGACTCAGCCACGTGTTTGGTATTGAAAATTATTCACCATCCGTTAAGGTGCCTTTGGATCAGGCTGCGGTGGACGAACAGGCCATTGCAATGATGACAGAACAATATGAACCGGGGCTGACATTTAAAATTGATACCCGCCGATCCAACCATCAATTTGCTTTAAGTACTTATGAAATGAATGACCATCTTGGCGGGGTTTTGCTAAATGAATTTGCAGGACTACAGGTTCAAATGAAGCACCCGGATGTCACTATCCGCGTAGAAGTCCGTAATAACGGAATCTTCTTGTCCAGTCAAACCTTTGATGGTGCGATGGGCATGCCAGTAGGAACGGCCGGCAAAGGGATGATGATGCTGTCCGGTGGCATTGATTCGCCTGTTGCTGCCTACTTGGCAATGAAACGGGGCGTTCAAGTGGAAATGGTTCACTTTTTCAGCCCGCCATACACGAGTCAGCAAGCATTGGACAAAGCCATGGAACTGACTAGCAAATTGACCGCGTATACAGGCAAGATTCGGTTTATTCAGGTGCCATTTACTAAGATTCAAGAAGAAGTTAAGGACAAAGTTCCAGAAGGGTATCTGATGACCGTTCAACGGCGGATGATGCTTCGACTGGCAGTGGCTTTAGCGATTCAACGTCATGGATTAGCCATCTTTAATGGCGAATCACTTGGACAAGTTGCTTCTCAGACGATGGAAAGTATGCTAGCCATTAATGATGTGACAACGATGCCAATTTTACGACCATTAGTCTCGATGGACAAAAATGAGATTATTGACATTGCCAAACAAATTGATACGTTTGACTTATCCGTTTTGCCGTTTGAAGACTGTTGTACGATTTTTGCGCCACCAGCTCCTAAAACCAAGCCCAACCTTGAACGAACGCGAGAATTCGAAAAACGCATCGACGTGGAAGGCTTGATGGCAGAGGCCTTGGCTGGTGTCAAGATGACGGATATTAAACCTGGTGAAACGTTCTTGAATCAACAGGCTGATGTGTTTGCCGAGCTCTTGTAAATCATTTGTTTTCCATGATCCATAATTTTGATGAAGTAGGCTGATTTCATGATTACAATTCGCGACATTGCCCGCGAGGCTGGGGTTTCAGTCTCAACGGCTTCCCGTGCTCTGAATAATAATCCGCGGATCTCGATGGCGACCCGCCGTAAAATACAATCATTGGCAAGTCGATTGGGTTACGTACCTAACTATAATGCTAAAAGTTTAACCTTGGGTGAAGCTAACGTGGTCGGGGTTGTTTTTCCACCAAACCAAGCCAGCGATCAAGATAACCCATTCTTTATCGACGCTTTGCGGGGCATAAATACAGTTCTGACCGCGCGCCAGTATGTGTTGTCAATTGCCATTGGTCAACAACCTGAAGATGTACTTGCTAATGTCGTTGCTATGGTAGATCAAGCCAAGGTCAAACGGTTCATTTTGCTTTATACCCATGCAGATGATCCGGTTGCGGATTATTTACGAGTGGCCGGGCTTCGCTTTGTGATCATTGGTCGGCCTGGTCGGGAACATGATGATGATTTTGTCGATAATGATAACGTCGCGGCAGGCGCAGCGGGAGCAGCGTATTTGATTGACCGATTGCATGCCAATCGACCAGTTTTTGTACGCTCCAGTACGAATTGGACCTACGAGCAAAATCGCTTCACTGGTTTTCAAAATATTGCCCAGAAGCGTGGTGTGCCGGCACCTTATGTGATCCTGAATCAAATTTCTGAACCAGAGCGACTGCAAGACTGGCTTAAAGACAATCCGCAAATTGACGGTGTTCTGGCGACTGATGACCTATTAGGAACGGCCTTTTATCAGCAGTGGCAACAGGTTTATCCTGATCGAGCGATTCCGATTGTTGGCTATAATCGGTTTGCCGCAATACCATTGCCAAATGAAAATTTCCATTCGATCGATTTGTATCCAGAAAAGCTAGGTGCAGCCGCCGCCGAACTCGTTTTCCGTGCGCACTCGACAGAAGTTGGGCAAGAAAACTGCATTATTCTGCCGTTTGAATCCCTACAATAATTTTAACTTGATTTCAAAGGCTCAAGGAGCTGTGATACAACTCCGCTTTGCCAACGAGTACCAACGAACATAGCGCTGTTTCCCGAGCTTCGTGGAAACAGCGCTATTTATGTTGGCCGGAATTGGCAGGCCTTTGGCGCGCGTTATCGAGGCAACGTTCGGCATACATATACTTATGCCACAAGCCTTTGTCGAGCTACACCAGCTTGTTACCTGTGCCTAGCCTAGCCCGAACAATTGGCAAAGAATGCTACCTGCTCAGGCTCCACTAGTGCTCGGTAACACCCAGCTGGCTTCGCTCTGCTTTCTTTTGCTGATCCCATTTTTGCAGTTAAGCCGGAGAAAAATATAAAAAGTTTGTGCAAACGGTTGCATTTATCTGTAAGCGGTTTCATAATAAGGACTATTGATTGGCACTTATTTATTTATGGAGGGAAGTAGCATGTCAGAAGATAAATCAACTGAAACAACGCCAAAGCAGCATAAGCTGCCAGCGCTGCCTGCTAGCACCATTTGGATGATTAGTTTTGGTTTTCTTGGGGTTCAAATGGCCTTTTCATTGCAAAGCTCGAATATGGGTCGAATTTTCCAGACGATTGGCGCTGACCCAACGCGCTTAGGGGCGTTCTTCATTTTGCCGCCATTGGCCGGGCTAGTGGTTCAACCTTTAGTCGGCTATTACTCGGATCGTACTTGGATGCCCAAGCTCGGTCGGCGGATTCCTTATTTGCTGATTGGGGCCGTCGTAGCTGTTATCGTGATGTGTCTGTTACCTAATGCCGGCAGTCTTGGCTTTGGTTATGCATCTGCCGCTGCATTATGGTTCGGCGCGATTACGATTTTATTCATGGACTTGTCCAGTAATGTGGCGATGCAACCCTTTAAGATGATGGTCGGCGACATGGTCAATGATCAACAAAAGGGGTTTGCTTACGGCGTTCAGAGTTTCTTATCCAATACGGGTGCCGTGTTAGCTTCGATTTTTCCATTTTTACTCACGGCAATTGGGGTCGCCAACACTGCTAAAAAAGGGGTTGTTCCGCAATCTGTCGTGGTATCATTTTATGTCGGTGCAATTATCTTAATCATTTGTAGCCTGTTCACTGTTTTTCGGGTCAAAGAGTATGATCCAACCACTTATGCTCGATATCATAATATTGATGTGAATGCGAACAAAGAAGGCGGTGGTATGTTCCACCTGCTCGCCAAAGCTCCACGGGTCTTCTGGACAGTCACGGTGGTTCAATTCTTCTGCTGGATGGCATTTCAATATTTGTGGACCTATGGCACTGGGGCGATCGCTAAAAATGTGTGGCAAGCTGTCAATCCAGCCAGTGCCGGTTATCAAGCTGCTGGGAATTGGTTTGGTGTGATGTCAGCTGTTCAGTCGATCGCAGCCGTCGTTTGGTCATTAGTTATTTCTCGGGTACCTAACAACTTGCACAAGCAAGCCTACTCATTGGGATTAGGTTTAGGCGCGATTGGTTTCGTCTCGGTTTTCTTTATTCACAGTCAAGGCATGCTATTTGTATCCTTTATCTTAATCGGCATCGCCTGGGCCTCAATGATGGCATTCCCATTCACGATTTTAACCAATGCCTTATCAGGAGCTAACATGGGGACTTACTTAGGTCTCTTTAACGGATCCATTTGCTTACCACAAATCGTGGCCAGTCTTGCCAGTTTTGGTATTTTCCCACTGTTAGGCTCCTCAATGCCAACCATGATCTTAGTATCAGGTATTCTGATGGCTTTAGGTGCGCTGTCGGTTGGAATCGTTCACGAGACGTATGCAGAATAAAAATTGATTGTCAGCCAATTAGATTTTGAAAGGATGATTAGTGTTATGAAACAAACATTTGCAGTGGCGCCTTGGCACGTGGTAACACATCAATTTGCCCCAGAGGACAAACGCTTACAGGAGTCCATGACCAGTTTAGGCAACGGCAATATGGGGTTACGTGGTTTTTTTGAAGAAGATTATTCTGGTGATACCTTGCCAGGTATTTATATCGGTGGCGTCTGGTATCCAGATAAGACGCGAGTCGGTTGGTGGAAAAATGGTTACCCGGCTTACTTCGGTAAGGTGATCAACGCGGTTAATTTCATCAAAGTTAACGTGTTGATTAACGGAGAAAAATTGGACTTGGCCACAGATGCCATTAACGATTTTTCCTTGGACCTTGATATGCAACAATCGACATTGACGCGCTCGTTTGTCGTGACGAAAGGTGACGCAAAAGTTGCGTTAACGTTTGAACGGTTTATCAGTGCGTCGCAAAAGGAATTGGCGGTGCTCAGAGTCAATGCTAAAAATGTTGGTCGTACGGCGACCAATATTAGTTTTGCATCAGCCTTAGATGCTAATGTTCAAAACGAAGACGCGAATTATGATGAGCGGTTCTGGGATGTGCTGGAAACGACTGGCGACACAACAACGGGTGAAATCATTTCGCGGACGAAGCCGAACAACTTTGGCACACCACAATTTACGGTTGGTATGGCCATGAGCAATACTTCAACCTTGCCAGAAGGATCAATCGAGGCTGCCGAAAATGAGATCGTCAATGGTTTTGCTGGTCAACTCGAACCCGGGCAGAGTGGGACGTTGGAAAAACGGGTGATTGTGGTTTCATCGCGAGACTATGACGACCAAGTTTCCTTAGCGGCTGCGATGCATCAGTTGCGCGATCAAGTTAGTCAAGCTAGTTTTGACGACCTACTGCAAGCTCATGTCGCCATTTGGGCACAACGCTGGTCCAAGAGTGATGTGACCATCGAAGGGGATACGGCTGCGCAACAAGGGATTCGGTTTAATCTATTTCAACTTTTTTCGACTTATTATGGCGAAGATTCCCGGTTAAATATCGGACCAAAAGGCTTTACTGGTGAAAAGTATGGCGGTGCGACCTATTGGGATACCGAAGCCTTTGCGATTCCGGTCTACTTAGGGGTTACGGAGGCCACGGTCAGCCGCAATTTACTGATGTATCGTTATCAACAATTGGATGGAGCCTTTCATAATGCTAAGATGCAAGGGCTTGCTGGCGCCTTGTATCCGATGGTGACGTTTGATGGCATTGAATCACACAACGAATGGGAAATTACGTTTGAAGAAATTCATCGTAATGGTGACATTGCCTTTGCAATTTATAACTACACACGCTATACCGGTGACACTAGTTATGTTGAACATGAAGGTAGTGAAGTTCTGACTGCAATTAGTCGTTTCTGGGCCGATCGAGTGCATTTTTCTAAGCGTAATCAGCAGTATATGATTCATGGGGTTACCGGGCCAGATGAGTATGAAAACAATGTGGATAACAACTGGTATACCAACTATTTGGCTCAGTGGACGTTACGGTACACATTGGCGATCTTAACTCAGGTTGACGCTGATCAAGCTGCTAAACTTAATGTTAGCGCCGAAGAAAAGGCGCACTGGCAAGATATCGTTGATCGGATGTATCTGCCTCATGATGATGAGTTGGGAATCTTTGTGCAACACGATGGTTTTTTAGATAAAGATATCGAACCGGTTAGCGCTATTCCTGCCGATCAGTTACCAATTAACCAGCACTGGTCATGGGACAAAATTCTGCGGTCTCCATATATCAAGCAGGGCGACGTCTTGCAGGGAATTTGGGACTTTATTGATGACTTTACGCCGGAACAAAAGAAAGCTAATTTTGACTTCTACGAACCACTAACGGTTCATGAATCGAGCTTGTCGGCCGCAATTCATTCGATTCTGGCCGCCGATCTGCACGAAGAAGACAAGGCTGTCGAAATGTATGAGCGAACCTCACGACTAGACTTAGACAACTACAATAATGATACCGCGGATGGCTTACACATCACGTCGATGACTGGGAGTTGGTTGGCCATTGTCCAAGGCTTTGCGGGGATGCGGGTTCAACACGACCAATTATCCTTTGCGCCATTTTTACCAAAGAAATGGACGAGCTATACTTTCCGGCAATTATTCCGTGGGCGATTAATCGAAGTTCACGTGGATAAGAACGATACAAAGCTTAAATTGATTACTGGTGATCCAATAACGATCATGGTGCACGATCAACCGGTTGAATTAGTTTAGAATTATAAATCATGAAATTTAGTGACAAAACATCGTCTGCTGACTGGGAGACGATGTTTTTGTGTTACTTGGTGGAGAGGTCGTGATCACGTTTCCCCCAATACAGCTTAAAGGAAAGTTAGGCGATTTCCTTTACTTAGCAAGCAAATAGGTTAGAATAAACCGCAAAGCGACTCAATACTAGTATTTGACTCGTGGGATTGGTTAATGACTGATAATGACAAAGAAATGGAGTGGTCTCTGTGGAAATTGTTGCAAATGACGCAAATGTTCAACTTGTTGGTGAACCATTAGCAGTAGGGGACACGTTGCCGCACTTTAAAGTGTTTAATGCCGATAACAATAAGGTTAAAATGGCAGAATTGATTGGCCAACCGCTGGTGATTAGCGTGGTGCCTGACTTAAACACGCCGGTATGTTCTGCGCAAACCCGTAAGTTTAACCTTGAAGCTGACCAGTATCCGGATATTCGGTTCATAACAATCTCCAAGAACACTCCGGCTGAACAGGCCGACTGGTGTGCAGCTGAAGGGGTTAAAAACCTGACAGTGCTGTCTGATGAAGAAGAATCATTTGGCTATGCAACTAAGTTACTCGTTCCTGATCTGGATGTTTTGGCGCGGGCGGTTTACATCATGGACGCTCAGGGGACGGTCGTTTATCGGCAAATTGTGGCCAATATTGGTGATGAACCGGATTATACGGGGGCCATCGCTGCCTTAGCGCAATTCCAACAGTGAGCGGCACCTCATCAAGTTGTTATGACAATTTATTTTTGACTAAAAAACCTAGTTAGTGGCACAGCTTTGTGGCCCGTTCACCTTGGCGGTTATTAGCGAAATTTTTTATCCGGCGCTGGGGCACACAGATTTAAGACGCGTGTGGTCTAAGCTTTGTCTACCGGTCGGACCATTGTTTTGTGGTAAGGTTTATCTTGACGCGTCGACATGAACAGCTTATGATAAAACAAATTAAAAACCAGTAAATGCGGTGACCAAGAGAGTAGGATGATTCAGGCTTTCAGCAAGCTGACGGTGATGAAAGTCGGTAGCCTGATTATGGCGAAGGTAACTTGGAAGCAATGCTGCTCAATATCTGTGAAAACAGACGGTAGGCAGCGTCGGTTCACGTTCGTTACACGTGCTAAGTGGGGTGTTTGTGGCCCAATTTAGGTGGTACCGCGAGTTAATCGTCCTAATTTTTATTGGGGCGATTTTTATTTTGGTTTTAAAAATGACTGAATTGAAAGGAAATGATGAGATGGCAAAGGATTTACCGACTAAGTATGATCCGAATCAAGTGGAAGAGGGCCGCTACCAAAAGTGGCTGGATGAAGGCCTGTTTAAACCATCGGGTGATCAGGACGCAAAGCCTTATTCAATTGTGCTACCGCCACCCAATGTTACGGGGAAACTTCACTTAGGTCATGCATGGGACACGGCGTTACAAGATATGCTAGTCCGATATAAACGGATGGAAGGGTATGACACGTTGTGGGTGCCAGGAATGGATCATGCCGGTATCGCGACTCAAGCCAAGGTAGAAGCTCGCTTACGTGAACAAGGCCTGACCCGATACGATTTAGGCCGCGAGAAATTCATTCAACAGGTGTGGGACTGGAAGGATGAATATGGCAAGACCATTCATAAACAGTGGGCTAAGCTGGGTCTTTCAATGGACTACAGTCGCGAACGATTTACACTGGATGACGGCTTGTCAGATGCTGTCAAAAAGGTCTTTGTTACCTTGTACGAAAAGGGCCTGATTTATCGCGGCGAGTATATTATTAATTGGGATCCGCAGGCGCGAACGGCATTATCTGATATTGAAGTTATCCATGAGGATGATAAAGGCGCCTTTTACCACGTTAAATACCCCTTTACCGACGGCACGACATTTGATGGTAAAGATTATATTGAGATTGCCACGACTCGGCCTGAAACGATGTTTGGTGACGTAGCTGTGGCCGTTCACCCGAGCGATGAGCGGTACAAAAATTTAGTGGGTAAACACGTTAAAGTACCATTGGTTGATCGAGAAATACCGATTATTGCGGATGAATATGTCGATCCTGAGTTTGGCACGGGAATGGTGAAAATCACGCCCGCCCATGATCCTAACGATTTTCTCGTGGGAAATCGGCATGATTTAAAACGGATCAATACGATGAACGAAGATGCAACAATGAACGAAAATGCCGGCAAATACAACGGGATGGATCGGTTTGACGCACGAATTGCGATTGTCAAAGATCTGCAGGCCGGTGATTGGATGTTGAACATCGAACCCATTACCCACTCGGTGGGACATTCAGAGCGAACTGGCGTACAGGTAGAAGCTCGTTTATCAACCCAATGGTTTGTCAAAATGAAACCTTTGGCCGACCAAGCATTAGCGCATCAGAAGACGGATGATAAGGTTTCATTTTGGCCGGCGCGCTTTGAAGATACCTACGAACAGTGGATGGAAAATGTCCATGATTGGGTTATTTCTCGACAGTTGTGGTGGGGACATCGAATTCCGGCTTGGTACAATAAACAAACTGGCGAAACTTACGTCGGGATGGAAGCACCAACCGATGCGGAAAATTGGGAACAGGATCCAGATGTCTTAGATACTTGGTTTAGTTCAGCGCTGTGGCCATTTTCAACGATGGGTTGGCCTGATGAATCAGCGCCAGACTTTCAGCGTTATTTCCCAACAGATGCATTAGTGACTGGTTATGACATTATCTTTTTCTGGGTCTCACGAATGATGTTCCAATCAGTTGAATTCACTGGTCGTCGACCGTTTAAGGATGTATTGATGCATGGACTGATGCGTGATTCCCAGGGTCGTAAGATGAGCAAGTCACTTGGAAATGGGATTGATCCAATGGATGTCATTGATCAATACGGTGTTGACGCAATGCGGTGGTTCTTAGCAACCGGATCAACACCGGGTCAAGATGTTCGGTATGATTCAACGAAGCTTGATTCAGCTTGGAATTTTATCAATAAGATCTGGAATGCCAGCCGGTATGTCATCATGAACTTGGGGGATATGGACGCGCCAAAATTGCCACCGAAGTCACAGTGGAACTTGGCGGATCGCTGGATTTTAAATCGTCTCAATCAAACGACGGCGGATGTCCACCGGTTATTTGATAAATATGAATTTGGTGAAGTCGGTCGTGCGCTGTATAATTTCATTTGGAATGACTTCTGTGATTGGTATATCGAAATGACTAAAGAAGTCCTATCCGGAAATAATGAGGACGCTAAGCAAGCGACGCAAAACGTTCTGGGGTATGTGCTGGATCAGACCTTGAAGCTGATGCATCCGATTATGCCGTTCGTCACGGAAGCCCTGTGGCAAGAGATGCCACATCAAGGAAAGTCGATCATGATCGCGGATTATCCAGTGGTGCATGATGAACTGGTCGATGATCAGGCTCAACTAGATATGAGCAAATTAATTGAGTTGATTACCGCCGTAAGAAATATTCGGGCAGAAGCGAATGCGCCGATGAGTAGTGCCGTTGATTTACTCATCAAAACGAACAACGCTGACCTGAAAGCATTATTGACCGATAACGAAGAGTTTGTTGCCCGGTTCTGTCATCCACGAGAACTAAAAATTGGCGCGGATGTTGTCGCGCCACAGTTGGCCATGTCAGCCATTATTACCGATGCGGAAGTCTACATTCCGCTGGCTGAACTGATTAATTTAGATGATGAAATTGCTCGCCTGGAAAAAGAAGTCGGTGGTTTACGACAGGAAGTGAGCCGTTCTGAAAAGAAACTAGGCAATGAACGCTTTGTCAAAAATGCACCTGTGGAGGTGGTTGAACAAGAACGCGCCAAACAAGTGGACTGGCAACAAAAATTAGCGGCAGCTAGCAGCCGGCTTTCCGCTGTTAAGGCTAGTCGAGAGACCAAGTAAATGTTAATGGTTATCTGAGTTATGTGAAGATGAAAGACCCCTATCTCCCAAAAATTCGGGAACAGGGGTCTTTCATTTTAAAAAATAACGAAACAAATTTTAGCTGGATTTCGTAGGCAAGTTTGCGCTTAGTAATCGATTGTCAGGAGGATGTTAATGATTGAAACATACGATGAAGCTGTGGCTTATATTCATGGCCGTTCGCGCTTCAAAAAATCACCTGAACTTACACGAATGCGGGAATTGTTAGCGGCCTTGGGTCATCCGGAAACAGCGGTCAAAATGATCCATATTGCTGGCACAAATGGCAAAGGCTCGACTTTGACGTTTTTGCGGGAATTGTTAGCGGCTGATGGACTGACGGTGGGCACCTTCACGTCACCATTTCTAATTGAATTTAACGAGCGTATTAGTGTGGATGGGCAGCCAATTAGTGACGCTGACATTTTACGACTCGTTCAAAAAATTGCACCGATTGAAGCAACCTTAGATGCGACCTTACCCGATGGTGGACCAACCGAATTTGAAACCTTAACGGCGATGATGTTGCTCTATTTTGCTGAAGGCCATGCGGATATCGTGTTAGTAGAGGCTGGACTAGGAGGCCGGTTTGACTCGACTAATGTGATCACACCATTAGTTAGTGTGATCACGACGATCGGGTTAGATCATATGAAAATGCTCGGTGATACGTTGGCTCAAATTGCTTGGCATAAGGCTGGTATCGCGAAGCCGGGTGTTCCGCTGATCACGGGGAACATCACAGACAAAGCTGCACGAGTACAAATTAAGCAAGTGCTTCAGGAAACACGAACTCCCTGGATAGCAATGAATCGTGATTTTTCCACCGTTGACCAGAACGCGACCGGTTGGCAGGAGCGCTTTACATTTGATGGGCTTGGCGTTCATTTAAAGGATTTATCAATTAAGATGCTGGGGCGTTATCAAATTGATAACGCGGCGACGGCGATTGCGGCTTATTTGACCTATCATCAGCGGTTGAATTTACCAGTAGATGTTAAATCGATTCGGACTGGGCTAAAACAGGCAAATTGGGCCGGACGATTTGAAAAGGTCAATGACCAACCATTAGTAGTGATTGACGGGGCACACAACGAACCAGCCATTGAGGAATTAGCCCAGCTGATCACATCACATTTTGCAACGCAACAGGTGACGATCATTTTTGCCGCGTTAGCCGATAAGGCATATCAAACGATGCTGCATACGTTAATTAGCTTGCCCAATGTCAAGTTGGTATTAACTCAGTTTACTGGACCGGGCAACCGGCCAGTTGCCAACCTACAAGAATTAACTGCCGGCCTATCTGTTGAGGTGCCAGCTTTTGAACATTGGCAGCAGGCGATCGCGGATACCGCTAAGCAGCTTTCAGCCGATGACGTTTTAATTATTACTGGATCGTTATATTTCATCAGTGATGTTCGTCGTTTATTTAAATAAGTTAGGGAATGGGTGATTTTTTCGTGGTTAATTGAAGGATTCCCGTATGTATGATTAACGTCAGATAAGGGAGGATTTTAATCAAATGGTGGAAAAATTAACGCAGCAAGGCGGTCTACAAGTGGGACAGATGGCCGGTTCCAGTCGCAGTGTGGGGATTGCGCTGAGCGAGGAATTGAGCGGTTTACGGCAAGAAACATTACTGCTATTGACACTAAATGTTAAAAACCAAGTTACCACTCGACATGAAATCTTTCGTGGGACGGTGGATGCCTGCATTGCCCATCCGCGCGATATCTTTTACGAAGCTGTGACAGCGAATGCAGCACGGATGATCGTTGCGCATAATCACCCTAGTGGCGTGGCCACACCATCACCTAGCGATGAGGCTTTTGGACAACGACTGTGGCTGGCTGGTCAATTGATGGGGATTGATCTGCTGGATTGCTTTGTCGTTGGCACTCACGGGTACTTCAGCTTTAGTGAACATGATTTGTTTAGCAAATTGACGATGCCGGCATTGCCGATGCGGGAAGCCGGCGTTTGATCATGATCACTCTTAAGGAACGTTAAAATTGTAATCGACAGCGGAAACCATCTGTTTTCGCTGTTTTTTGTATGGTATACTTTTTCCGATATGATTTGGGCCAAGGGTCTTTTGTGAAGGGAAGAAATACTGTGTTTGGATTAGGACAAAAAAACATCGGCATTGATTTGGGCACGGCGAACACGCTCGTTTACATTGAGGGTAAGGGAATCGTGTTGCGTGAGCCATCAGTGGTTGCGCGTAACACGAATACTGGCGATGTCGTCGCTGTCGGTCAAGAAGCACGGAAAATGCTTGGTCGTACACCAGGAAGCATTTCAGCAATTCGTCCCATGAAGAATGGGGTCATTGCAGATTACGATACGACCGTTGCAATGATGAAATATTATATTGAAAAGTCCCTCGGCCGTACGACTGAGAAGCCATACATTATGGTTTGTGTGCCAAGTGGGATTACCGAAGTTGAAAAACGGGCGGTAATTGATGCGACGCGGGTTGCAGGTGCACGTGATGCATACGTGATCGAGGAACCATTTGCTGCCGCAATCGGCGCTGGCTTACCAGTAATGGATCCCACTGGGAGTATGGTAGTCGATATTGGTGGTGGCACGACGGACGTTGCTACCATTTCCTTGGGTGGCATTGTGTCCAGCCGCTCGATTCGAATGGCCGGTGATAAGCTGGATGAGACGATCGTGGCGTTTGTTCGGCAGAAGTATAATTTACTGATTGGTGAAACAACGGCGGAGAATCTTAAGATCAAGATTGGTTCGGCATCCATTGAAGAAACTGCCGGCATGGATAGTGAATCTGTCCGGGGGCGCGACTTAATCTCTGGTTTACCTAAAACCATTGAAGTTACAGCCGAGGATGTGGCAACCGCGATTCATGATACGATCGAAGAGATTATCGAAGCCATCAAGGAAACCTTGGAAGAAACTTCGCCCGAAATTGCTGCCGATGTCATCGATCATGGCATTGTGCTCACAGGTGGTGGCGCACTGTTGAAAAATTTGCCAGATGTCATTTCTGCTGCGACAAAAGTTCCAGTATTTGTGGCCAATGAACCACTTGATTGTGTCGCAATCGGCACTGGAGAGTCACTCAAGAGTATTGAAGTTATGAAACGGCGTAATCGATAGGCGTTAATAAGGGTGGAACAAAGGCAGTGGTGGTGTTTTTAAAAGACCATCATAGTGAACAATTAAAGGTTCACAGCTATTTTGTTCCACTTTTTTGATGGCAGCCTAACGTGGAGGGAACACATGCACAGATTCTTTTCAAATCGACGATTAGTGATCATTGCATTGGCCGTTATTACCTGTTTGGGATTAATGACGGCTTCGGTTGCACTGCGCAATCGTCGCAATACACCGCCGCTGATTCAACAATTTGGTAATGACGTGGCTGGCTTTGCTGATCGAGTTATCAGTATTCCGGCTGGGGGAATTGGCTCTGGTGTGAACAGTATTTCTCAACTATTAAGCACCTACGATGAGAACCAGCAGTTAAAACAACAAGTTGATCAATTAGCTCAAGACAAGGTTCGGCTCCAAGAGATGACCAAGGAGAACCGCGAGTTACGACAGGAGTCTAAGCTAGATGCCAGTTTGTTGGATTATACGAGCATTACGGCTAATGTTATCGCCCGGACCCCGTCTTCTTGGCAAAATCAATTAGTTATTGGTAAAGGACAAGTGAGCGGGATTAAGAAGAATATGCCAGTTTTATCTGGTAAGGGACTGGTCGGCCGGGTCACGGAGGTTAATCAGACCAACAGTAAGGTCGAGCTGATTTCTGATGATAATGACGCGGCTAATCGATTCGCGATCCAAGTGACGGCCGACAATGGCAAAACGGTTAATGGAATTGTAACCGGCTATGACAGTACTAAGAACCTGATTGAGATGGGACAAGTGACGACGAAAGTAGCCGTTAAGAAGGGCGATAAAGTGATTACCAGTGGGCTAGGTGGGATCACGCCGAAAGGGCTTTTGGTTGGTCAAGTTGATCATGTTCAAGCTGACGATTACGGCTTGGCCAACAAAATCTATATTAAACCGGCTGGTAATTTAGATACGGTTAATGTGGTGACCGTCGCTGCAGAAAAATAAATCCATTTTATGAGGAGGTCACCAACATGAGCCAATCCAGACGCCGCTGGATTTTTGTTTTAGGTTTAGTTCTGTGTATTTTTTTGGATGGTGTTTTAAGCCAATTGTTTTCGGGATTGCTATTCAGGCCCACGGTCAGTGCCGTGCCAGAATTAACGACATTGTGGTTGACGTGTGCCGCTTTTTTTGAAGATGACACGCATTTGCCGACGTATTGGTTTGCGGTTGGTGCCGGAATTATCTTCGATCTCTTTTACATGGGTTATTGGGGTGTTTATCTGTTTATTTTTCCAGTTATCGTTTGGCTGGCACGTATTTTGCGCCAATACTTACCCGTAAACCTGTTCGCAACACTCCTTGTCGGATTTCTTGGTTTCGGTTTGCAACCATTATTGAGTTGGTTGGCTCTTCAAGTCGTCGGCTTGACCAGTGCCTCATTAACGGACTTCTTGGTGACTGCGTTAGCACCGACCTTGGCACTTAACGAAGTTTTGCTGGTGATTTTATATTGGCCTGTGCGGCAAATTTACTTGAGCCATTAAAAGACCCTTGACAAGGGTAGTGACGACGATTATATTAGTCTCAACTTTTAATTGATGAATGACGATGAACAGAAGAGTAGGTGGACAGACTTCTACAGAAAGTGACCGGTGCTGTGAAGGTTGCGAAGTTGACCATTGAAACACATCTGTGAGTTGCTGACTTGAAGGCTTTTAGATAAAGCTGTAGGGACAGTCGGACGGTCCGTTACCCCAAGGAGTTTTTTAACTCGCTGAGCCAAACATTGTGAGATGTTTGGAAACGATGAGGTGGCACCGCGGCAAAACGCCCTCACTGATCTAATTGATTAGATCAGTGAGGGCGTTTTGCTTTAGGATCAATTTCGGTTGGTAAGTTAAAAAACTCCCCGAGTTTGTCGTTGCGAGGCGGCAATAAAATGAGGTGGCACCGCGTTAACCAACGTCCTCTAGTTAACAGATATTGTTGGCTAGGGGATTTTTTTATTGGAATGAATGGAGGATTGAAGATGTCATTAACTTATATCAGTGAAATTTTGCCGTCCTTATTAAGTGGCGCCGCAATGACAATTAAAATATTCTTTTGGACGCTAGTGGGTGCTCTGCCGCTAGGAATTCTGGTTAGTATAGGGCTGAGATCACGTTTTGCGGTACTTCGGGGGGCGTTGAACTTTTATGTCTGGCTAATGCGTGGCACCCCGTTGTTACTGCAATTGATGTTTATCTTTTATGGTTTACCAGATGTCAACATCGTGTTTGCACGCTATCCAGCAGCTTTGTTAGCGTTCATTTTAAATTATGCCGCCTATTTTGCTGAAATTTTTCGGGGCGGCTTTGCCGGTATCAATGCGGGACAGTATGAAGGTGCTCGCGTGCTTGGTTTGACCTACACACAAACATTACGCCGGGTTGTACTACCGCAAGTCGTGAAATCCGTGATTCCGGCTGTGGGCAATGAGGTGATTAATTTAGTCAAAGACTCCTCATTAGTTTATGTCATTGGGTTAGGCGATTTGCTTCGCGCCGGTAACGTAGCTTCTGCTCGAGATGTGACGTTAGTGCCATTGATTTTGGTGGGAATTATCTACTTGTTATTAACCTTAGTCTGCACTTGGGGACTTCGTTCATTAGAGCGTCATTATAGCTACTATCGCTAACGGTGAATGAGAATAGAAAGGAGTTTTAACATGCTCGAAATTAAAGCGATTAATAAGGCGTTTGACGGTCGAACCATTTTAAAGAATTTCTCAATGAACGTTCCGGATGGTCAAATTGTGAGTGTCGTCGGGCCCTCTGGTGCTGGGAAAACAACCTTATTGCGTTGTATTGCTGGGTTAGAAAAGCCGGACACTGGACAGTTCATGTTAGACGGACAGCCATTTGATCCAGTCACCGATCGAGGGCGGGAACGTAAAATCGGGGTTGTGTTTCAAGATTTCAATTTATTTCCTAATTTAAGTGTGTTGGACAACGTGACGTTGGCACCAGAGCTAGTGGGTGATTTAACAAAGGACCAAGCAGTCGCCCAAGTTCAAGGGTTGATGGCCTCGCTAGGAATCACCGCCTTAGCTAAGCAGTATCCCTTTCAACTTTCGGGAGGACAAAAGCAACGCGTCGCGATTGCCCGAGCACTAGCGATGCAACCAGAAGTGCTGTGTTATGATGAGCCAACCTCGGCACTAGATCCGACGTTACGAGACACGGTTGGTGAGTTGATTTTGGACTTGAAACGGCAAGGAATTACGCAGATTGTGGTGACTCATGATCAAGCATTTGCTCAACAAATCGCTGATCAAGTGGTTACGGTTAGCCCAGTTAAGGCGGCAATGGAGGATTAACTATGCAAAGAAGATTGCGTCAGCTTTGGTGGCGATGGTTGATCCTGATTGCGTTATTAGGGAGTTTGTTATCGCTAACCGGCTGTCAAAGTGTCACCTGGCGAGCTGATCATGAGGATACCTGGTCACGAATTGAACGACGTCATAAAATTGTGATTGGGCTAGATGATAGTTTTGTTCCAATGGGCTTTCGGCAAAAGAACGGCCAGTTGGTCGGCTATGACGTGGACTTAGCCCGGGCCGTGTTTGCCCACTATGGCATTAAGGTGGATTTTCAAACAATTGATTGGTCGATGAAAGAAACTGAGTTGCGGAATGGAACGATCGATGCCATTTGGAATGGTTACACCGTAACTCCACAGCGAGCAAAAAAAGTTGCGTTTTCCGAGCCTTATTTACGTAATCACCAAGTCCTAGTCACCAAGCGTTCACAACACATCACACAGTTTTCACAAATGCGTGGCAAAATTTTAGGTGTGCAAACTGGTTCATCTGGTCAATCACTGGTTAACGCACAACCTAAGCTACTGAAGCGATACATTAAAGGCGCTCCAGTTCAATATGACACATTTAATGATGCGTTCATCGATCTAAATGCCAATCGGATTCAAGGCCTTTTAATTGATCAAGTTTATGCGGACTATTACATCAAACATGAAAGCAATCCGGCGGCTTATCGAACCATCGTTGGCCAATTTGCCGGAGAGGATTATGCGGTCGGTCTGCGCAAAGGAGATGTTACCCTGCGAAATAAAATAAACCAGGGCTTAGACGCGATGGCTAAAGATGGTCAGTTGCAACAAATCAACCACAAATGGTTTGGCCGCGATGCCGATAGTTTGGTTAAGTAAACGGCAATGACCAAGCGGTGTTTAGAACAAACCTAAAATCTAATTTTCATTATCATCCTAAATCGCGTAAATGCGGGGCATAAGTCAAGTGATTCCACTGATTTATGCCCCGTGCTTACGTTTTGTCAATTTTATTTTTAAAATTCGCTTGAATGGTTACTTGTGTTTCATTGGGGATCACTAAATCGTCAAATGACGTTGCGCCCAGCATTGTGTTCCCACCCATTTTCAGCTAAGATGAATCAATGACAATGAAGATGAAAGGTAGGCGGGATTGATGGCCATTGATTTAGCAGCAGGCGTTCATTTGACCGTTCTGCCAACGACTCAATTCAAAACAATTAGCACGTTAATTACCTTTAGTTCCCCAGCATCGCTAGCCACGTTAACTGCACGTTCATTACTGGCTGATTTGCTTGAGACAAGTACGGCAGCGTATCCTACTCAAACGGACTTGGCTAGTGTTTTAAGTGATATGTATGGCGCTAATTATAGTACTAATGTGACTAAGAACGGCGATCAGGCACAATTTCAATTTGCCTTAACGGTGCCGAATGGACGTTATTTGGCGGATCAACCGGATTTATTATCAGCTGGGTTTGATTTTTTGAATGAGGTTATTAACCACCCGTTGTTGCAGCCCGGATTGCCAGCCTTTGATTCGATTACGTTTGCGCGGCAGCAACATAATTTAGCCGTCGCTTTGCGCGCGGTTGATGAAGATAAGGCATTGGCTGCCCGTTTAGCCGCCCAACGGCTCCACTTTGGTGAGGTTGTGGCTGGTTATCCGAGTGCTGGGCGTCTGAGTGATGTCGCCAGGTTGACCGCTAGTGAAGTGTTCGATGTGTATCAGCAGATGGTAACAGATGATGAGGTTCATATTTATGTACTAGGAGATGTTGCGGAAGCTAATGTTAAGGCGGCTGCCGCCAAACTTCAATTAGCGGATCGAAAACCGGCTACCAGTGGTTTGTTCTATCATAATAAACCAGCTGCATCGGTAAAATCTGTCGTCAAACACGAAAGCTTGACCCAGGCAAAATTAGATTTGATTTATCATTTCCCCGTAGATTACGGACAGGCTCTTTATTACCCCGCGCAAGTTTTCAATGGCTTATTTGGCGGCACGCCGTTATCATTGCTGTTCACTAACGTGCGAGAAAAGCATAGTTTAGCTTATTATGCTAATTCCAGTGTCAACTTCTTCAATCAAACGTTGACGGTTCAAACTGGCATCGATGGGCAACAGGCTGAGCAAGTCCAAACAATTATTGCTGAACAGCTGGCCGACCTGACCGAGGGTCGGTTTAGCGATCAGAGATTCCATCAAGTTCAAGAGACGCTCATTAACGCGCGGGAGGCAGCTCAAGATAGTCCACGCGTGGTGATTGGCAGCCAGTTACTTGACGATTTGTCCGGACAAACAATTTCAGTTGCAGATTGGGTGAATGGCATTAACGCAGTGACACCTGCAGATGTCACCATGGTTGCACGTTTGGCCACGCTAGCAACCGTATATTTATTGACGAATTAGGGAGGCTAGCCTTGAAGAGACATGAGTACCAACAATTAGGAGAAACGTTGTTTGAGGAAACATTGACCAATGGGTTATTGGTTCAACTATTACCGAAGACTGGTTTTCACAAAACTTATGCTGTCTTGACGACTGACTTTGGGTCAACGGATCGTACGTTTGTGCCACGAGGCGGTGACCAAGCGATCACGATTCCGGATGGCGTTGCCCATTTTTTGGAACACAAGATGTTTGAGAAGGCCGATCACGATGCCTTTGATTTATTCGGTGAATATGGTGCAGATGCCAATGCATTCACCAGCTTTACTCGAACAAGTTATCTATTTTCAGCGAGTCGACATTTACGTGAGAACCTAAATGTTTTACTGGATTTTGTTCAAACACCTTACTTCACACCGGCAACAGTGGACAAGGAAAAAGGCATCATTGGACAAGAGATTCAAATGTATGATGATGATCCTAACTGGCAATTATTTATGGGCATTGTTGGCAATTTATATCCAACGGAACCTGTGCATATTGACATTGCAGGAACCGTTGAGTCGATCAGTCATATTACTGCCGATCAACTCATGACAACGTACCAAACGTTCTATCATCCATCCAATATGAATTTATTTATCGTAGGTGGCTTTGAACCAAATGAGATGATGAGTTGGATTCGCGAAAACCAAGGGACTAAGGAATTTCCGGCCGCAGAACCGATTGATCGAACCGTGATTGAAAATACCGATGCGACGGAAATTTTGCCATATCGAAGTCGTCATCTAGAGGTGACCATGCCCAAATCAATTGTTGGTTTGCGTGGTTTAGATGAGGTACCTGAAGGACGAGCGGGTTTGAAGTATCGCATGGCAGCGACGCTGTTATTAGATATTTTATTTGCTGACACTAGTCCAACATATTTAGACCTGTATGATCAAGGTATCATTGACGATAGTTTTGACTATGATTTTTCATTAGAACGAGGGTTTCATTTCCTGACCATTAGTAGTGATACTATCAAGCCGAATGCTTTTTCGGAGGCGATCATTTCTGTCCTCGAACACACAAACGATTATTTGACGGATCAGCAGGCCAGTCGACAGTTTGAACTAGTTAAACGTGAAGCAATCGGACATCATATTATGATGATGAATTCGGTTGAAGCAATTGCTAATGCGTATGAAGGTCGCTTATTCGATCAGGCTAATTTAATGGATGAAATGACAATCCTTCAGTCGATGACATTGGCAGATGTTCAGTCAGTTGGTACCCAACTGATTCAGTCGGCAGGCATCAGTGTGTTCGATATTTTACCAACTGATGAAACCAATAGTAATCTTTAAAAATTACTGCGGTTTTTGACGTTACAAAACATCGGCTTTTCGGTATGCTATACTCGAATGTAGCGGCTTGCGTCGTATTTTAAAATAAATGGAGTTTTAACGTTATGAGTGATGAAACACCAACGATTGGTCAAAAACTGCAGGAAGCACGCAGCGAAAAAGGCTTAACAATAGATGATGTCCAACAAGCGACCAAGATTCAACGGCGATATTTGATCGCCATTGAAGATGGCCACTTCGAAGAACTACCAGGCGATTTTTATGTACGTGCGTTTATCAAACAGTATGCGCAAACGGTGGGCCTGGACGGTGATGAATTATTAAAGGATTATAATGATCAGTTGCCACAGGCTGCTGCGACAAATGTCATGCCAGTTACTGAAGAGCAGCCGACCACCCGTGAACCTAAGACCACTAAAATTGGGAAAGAAAATACCGGCTTAGATCGTTTACGAAGTTTACTGCCGATTATTATTGTGAGTGTTATTGTGGTGATTATTTTAGGGACAATCTGGGTGTTCGCTGTTCGTAGTGGTCGTCAGTCGAGCAACAATAGTGCAGTTTCAAGCAGTCATGTGGCGGTTAGTTCCAGCAAAACGGAGTCGGCTAGTTCACACAAATCGTCTTCAACAAGTCAGTCGAGCTCAAGTTCTTCCAGCAGTGAGACGACTAAGTCAAAGACAAAACAAACTTTGGTTCCGGTGACAACGACTGGTGCTAATGCCACGTACCGAGTTGAGAATGCCCCCGCGACTAACAAACTGACGATTACAGCTAAGGGCGCTGACTCTTGGGTTCAAGTCACACCTACTGGTGGTCGGGCGCTATACGTCGGGACCATTACAACCGGAACGAATAAGGAATTAACATTACCAGCGGGCACGACTGGCGTTAGTGTTTCCTTTGGGAATCGGACGGCGACAAAGGTAACGATTAATGGCAAGGCAGTTGATCTAACAAAAGGAACTGGCACAACCGGGGTCTTGACGTTACAGTTACAAGCAGCTACCAGTGCGGCTAAATAGAAATCAGCGGTGTACCAACTCTTAAGCGAGAGCGGTGCACTTTTTGCTTGGAGGTTAACTTGTGAATTTACCAAATAAATTAACAGTTTTTCGGATTATTTTAATTCCTATTTTCTTAATCATTTTGGCGGTGCCGTTTAATTGGGGGAATGTTGTCTGGGCCGGAACGACCATTCCGCTAGTGAACGTCATCGCCACAGTGATCTTTATCGTTGCCTCTCTAACCGACCTATTAGATGGTAAAATTGCTCGTGGTCAACATTTAGTGACCAATTTTGGCAAATTTGCTGATCCATTAGCTGACAAAATGCTGGTGATGACTGCGTTTGTGGTCCTTATTGAAATGGGAAAAGCCCCAGCTTGGGTCATTGCAATTATTGTTTGTCGTGAATTGGCGATTACCGGCCTGCGGTTGTTGATTGTTGAAAACAATGGCACCGTAATGGCCGCTGCCTATCCAGGTAAAATCAAGACCACCACCCAGATGTTAGCCATTATTTTATTACTGCTGAATAATGCTTTCTTCAACAATATGCATCTGCCGATGGCGGGAATTTTGCTGTACACTTGCCTGTTCTTCACCATCTACTCTGGCATTGATTACTTCGTTCAGAACCGCAGTGTTTTTAGTGATGGTTTTAAGTAGATCAGGTTACAGACTAACCGACAGCTAGCCGGCAAGCAAAACGGGAACACACAGAAAATTAGTAATAGTGAGTCGTTAGGACGAATTTTGAATGATGATGGTTTATTCATCGTTTGAAATTCGTTTTTTTAAACAGTGGCCTTTGATAATTAGATTGTCTGGCTTGATAGATTTAGATGAACGATCGCGAGAAACTTGGGAAAAAGCTTTATAATGATGATAAATATCTTTTCGACAGTTTACACGTATGTACACTTTGTTCAACAGACTTAGGCGGAGGGAGAAATATGCAAGCAGAGATTATTGCGGTGGGCACGGAGATCTTACTTGGTCAAATTGACAATACAAATGCGAGCTATGTTGCACGTGGGCTCGCGGACCTCGGAATTTCGGTGTTTCACCAGCAGGTTGTCGGTGATAATGGGCTACGGCTAGAAGATGCGTTGTCGCTAGCTGAGCAGCGCAGTGATCTAGTTGTGGTGATGGGTGGCTTAGGGCCAACGAAAGATGATCTTACAAAGCAAATTGTGGCCCGACATCTGAATCGAACGTTAGTCGAAGATGAGGTCGCGATGGGAAAAATTAAATTACACTACCAGCGGTCTGGTCGGCCGATGGGCGATAATGATCGATTACAGGCCCTGTACATTAGTGGTGGACAATCGTTGGCAAATCATAATGGAATGGCAGTTGGGGATTTTATTCACCAAGAAAATTGGGCTGATTTTTTGGTGCTGCCAGGGCCGCCACGCGAACTGATGACGATGTTTACCTCAGAAGCAGTGCCACTTTTAAAGCAAACTTATTTTCAGTTGGAACATTTAACCTCCCGGGTATTGCGCTTTTTTGGCATTGGTGAGGCAGCATTGGCACGAAAATTGGACGATTTAATCAACGAACAAACAAATCCAACTTTAGCTACCTATGCGAAGGATGCTGAGGTGACTTTACGGTTAACTGCGTCGGGGCCTTCCATACAGGATAACGAAACGCGCTTAGATAACCTTGAGCAACAGATTAAGAGCCGGGTCGGCGATTTTTTGTACGGCTACGGAGATGATAATAGTCTGGTCGAAGTCGTGATCAAGCGGCTCATCAAGGCTAATTTAACATTGACCGCGGCTGAAAGCTTAACAGCGGGATTATTTCAAAGCACGATTGGTGAAGTTCCCGGGGTTTCTGCCATTTTTCCCGGTGGATTTGTGACTTATGCTGCGGCCGCAAAAACGCAACTCATCGGTGTTCCTCAGGCGACGATTGCGTCTCATGGGGTCGTGAGCGAAGCGACAGCTAAAGCAATGGCGCAACGAGCACGCCAGGTATTACAAACAGATATTGGCATTTCCTTCACGGGTGTGGCCGGTCCAGAGGCATTGGAAGGTCAACCAGCGGGGACCGTGTGGATTGGACTTTCAATATTAGATCAACCGGTGTTCGCCCGTGAATTTCACTTTAGTGATGATCGTCAGTTGAATCGCTGGCGGGCAGTAATGAATGGCTTGAACTTAATTTTACGAGCCTTGCCAGCTGAAAAATAATACGAACTTTTGTTCGCTTTTTGCTTGATTTTGTTGAATCGAATCGGTATGATTGGGTCACTAGGTTACGTGATTAAAGGAGGATCTGCCCTTGGCTGATGCACGTCAGACAGCATTAGATGCTGCGTTAAAGAAGATTGAAAAGAATTTTGGTAAAGGATCGATCATGCGGTTGGGAGAGAATGCCAACACGCAAATTTCAACGATTTCTTCGGGATCATTAAAGTTAGATGATGCACTGGGTGTTGGTGGCTTTCCTCGTGGCCGAATTGTAGAAGTATATGGCCCTGAATCTTCTGGTAAGACGACAATTGCGTTACATGCCGTGGCCGAAGTACAGAAGCAGGGCGGTACGGCTGCGTACATTGACGCTGAAAACGCGCTTGATGCTCAGTATGCGGAGGCACTTGGGGTCAATGTTGATGACTTATTGTTATCGCAACCAGATACAGGTGAACAAGGTTTAGAGATTACTGATGCGCTGGTTTCATCTGGGGCCATTGATATTGTGGTCATTGACTCGGTGGCAGCACTAGTACCACGGGCTGAAATTGAAGGTGAAATGGGTGATGCCCATGTTGGGCTACAGGCTCGGCTGATGTCGCAGGCGCTACGTAAGTTATCTGGAACGATTAACAAGACCAAGACGATTGCGATCTTTATCAATCAAATTCGGGAAAAGGTTGGGGTTATGTTTGGTAACCCAGAAACAACACCTGGTGGTCGAGCTTTGAAGTTTTATTCAACTGTTCGTCTTGAAGTCCGCCGTGCTGAACAAATAAAAGATGGCACGGAAGTGATGGGAAACCGGACACGGATTAAAGTGGTGAAAAACAAAGTGGCTTCACCGTTTAAAGTGGCCGAAGTTGACATCATGTATGGGCATGGGATTTCTCAATCTGGGGAATTGTTAGATATGGCGGTCGATAAGGATATTGTCGACAAATCCGGCGCTTGGTATGCCTACAACGGTGAACGAATCGGACAAGGTCGTGAAAACGTCAAAGCTTATTTAGAAGCGGCCGAACATGAGCAAATGCGCCAAGAAATTTATGATAAAGTTCGCCAAGCCTATCATATGGATGGGGATGTCGAAGCGGCAGAAACAGTTGATGATGAGAAGCCGGCTACTGACGATAGTAAAACCAGTAAGAGTAAGACTAAGTCAAAAGAGAGCGAAACAACCCTCGATGTTTAAGTAAATGATGATTAAAAAGTCGCGCCCAAATTAGGCAGCGACTTTTTTAGTGGTCTTAACTAAGGGGTTTGTGAAGCAGTGGCCAGTTGATAGGTTGCGTTGGTACCTGTGAGTAATGGAACCGGTCGACAGATTAAGTCGAATTTATGAATGAATGGGTTGACTTTCCAGTGTGTTACCTATATGGTTAGTTGCACAAGTAATTAACCATATAGGTAGCTAAGGGAGGAATCATTTATGCAAATGACACCAGTGGTAAAAGTTGCTAATTTACACAAAACATATGGACGCAAAAATGAAACGCAATATGAAGCTTTAAAAGGTATCGATCTAACGGTTGCCGAGGGCGAGTTCGTTGGCATCATGGGTGCTTCGGGTTCTGGTAAGACGACGTTACTAAATTTGTTGTCAACGTTAGATATACCGACTAGTGGCAGTGTTGAGGTTAACGGCAAGGAAATCACTCAGTATCGGGGCAAGTCATTGTCAGATTTTCGTTCCGAAGAAATCGGCTTCATCTTTCAAGATTTCAATTTGTTGGAGAGTTTAACGGCTCGCGAAAACATCGGTTTACCCTTATCACTGCAAGGACGGGCAAAACAAGAAATCCGCAAAGCGGTTGAGGAAGTTGCATACAGCTTATCAATTGCCAATCTGTTAGATAAATATCCAGCTGAATTGTCTGGCGGTCAGAAACAACGTGTGGCCGCTGCCCGCGCGATTGTGCATCATCCGGCGATTGTAATGGGTGACGAGCCAACCGGAGCGCTTGATTCAAAATCGGCTCGCGATTTGTTAGATTTGCTGACAGATATCAACAAGAAACAGCATGTATCTGTCTTACTTGTCACTCATGATCCATTTTCGGCCAGCTTTTGTGATCGAATTATGTTCATTGCAGACGGCCAGATTAATGACCAGCTCATTCGCGGCGATGCCACGCGCCAAGTGTTTTATCAACAAATCCTAGATCAGCTTGGCACATTTGACAAATAGGAGGGCGCAAACATGTTAACGAAACTCGCGCTCGCGGGCATTAAGCATCGACTAAAAGATTATTTAGTACTCTTAACCGGGCTAGTGATCTCATCGGCAATTTTTTATATGTTCGCTAATTTAGCGACAAATCAAGCTTTTATCAATGCCAACACAACGATCAATGCGGCCAGTCAAGTATTCAAATTTGGCATGGTCTTGCTGATGATCATTACCGTTGTTTATTTGGGGTATGCAAATTCCTTTTTACTTAGTATGCGCCAACATGATTATGGTCTCTTCATGATGTTAGGCGCTAAGAAAAACCGAATTGGTCAACTTGTTGTACTTGAAACACTTCTGCTTGGCATTATTGCCACGATTATTGGGATTGTCATAGGTATTGGTCTAAGCGCTGGTTTGTCAGGATTTCTGTTTAGGCAGCTTGATTTAACGGTTAAACACTTTAGTGTGATCTATGGGCCAGCCATCATTACGACGCTTGGATTATTTGTTGGTCTGTTTTTAATCGCTGCGCTATTCAATATGGCTAAGTTGGTCAAAACACCTGTTTTAACGTTGTTGCACAGCGATGACCAGGCATTTGTACCACGCAATCATTCGCTGGTTCAGGCATTGGAGATTGTTGGTGGGGTGTTATTACTCGGCAGTGGCTACTTAGCGATGGCAAAAATTAACACGCTGCAACTTTCGGCGATTCCAATTGCTCTAGTGACAATTACGGCGGGGACGTATTTTTTGTTCAATGGTTTGGTCGTCGGCATGATTCGCTTATTAAAGCGAACTAATTTTGCTAACCACGCCTTACACAATTTTACTTTAGGTCAAATTATGTTCCGTATTCAAAGTTATACGCGGATCTTAACCATCGTTTCTTTACTCTTTGCGTTATCGTTAGGGGCGATCAGTGTCGGAACGCAGCTGCATCGACAGGTACCCCAAATGGCTAGATCAGTGGGGGCCTATGCGGTCGTGATTAATGATGCCAATCCTAAACAACAGCGACAAATGCACCAACTAAATGGTGCTAAGCAGGTAACCTATACGCAAAAGATTGTTGGTCAAAAAGTTTATTACTCCGAACAAGAATTTTTAAAACAGCCGTTTAAGATTGCTAAAACGACAGACGGGGTGAATGGTCAGCGACAACTTGAGACACTTTCGATTGCTCAATTGAAATCGGATGGTGTGAATCAACCAGAATTCGCAAGCTTAGTTCCAAAACGAGGGCAACAGGTCAGTGAGGTTGTGAGCCAATCAGCATTTACTCGAATAGACGCACCCACGCATCAAGTTACACTAATCAAAACTGATGATCTGACGAGCCAACATAACCAACCATTGTTAACTCAGCTCGTAAAGACTCAACAGCAGCGCTTTAGTCAGAATGACGGGCAAATGGTCGGTACTTTTGGGTGGTATCAATTCTTTAATTCCATGTTTGGCGGAATGGAGTTTATGGGCTTTTTCCTCGGTTTTGCATTCTTAGCGATGTTGGCTAGTTGCCTAATGTTTAAGATTTTGTCGGGAGCAACAAAAGATATTGTACGCTACAAAATGTTGAACAGAATTGGTGCGCGCCAGCAGTTAATGCGATCAGCCGTGCGCAGTGAAGTGCTAACCTTATTTGCCATTCCGGGTGTGCTGGGAATTGTTGATGTCTTGTTTGGTTTGCAGATGTTCAAAGACCTGTTATTAGATCCGTACGCAATGATCGGCTGGATTATTTTGGGCTTTTGCGCCATGTACGCCATTTACTACTGGATCACCGCTGCGCTATATATTCGCTTAGTTATTCCTAAAGAACGAGTGGAGGCTTAAGGGCTCGCATCAAGGCTGCAGCTTGTTGGCTCGATGGGTGGCATTCACCTTGATTTTAGATTGACGAGATCGAAGACGTCGCTTATCCTTTTTGCTAAAGTAGAACTTTTATTGTCTAGTGGTTGGAGATGAAAACATGCACTTTGACTTTGACGGCACCATGCCCCTTTACTTACAGGTGGCTGAACAAATTGAAGAGGCCATTTTAAGTGGGACTTATGAGGCTGGCGAGCAAGTGCCATCAACAACTGCCATTTCGCGAGAGTTTCACATTAATCCCGCGACGGTTTTGAAGGGGATGAATATTCTCGTTGACCGAAAAGTTTTAGAAAAGCGACGTGGTATGGGGATGTTTGTGCTAGATGGAGCCAGAGAACGGGTGACCTTTAACCGGCGGAATGACTTCTTCGAGCAACAGGTATCACCGCTAGTAGCGGCTGCCACACAAATTGGTTTGACTGAGGCAGAGCTCGTCGCGCTCATCGAACGGGGGTACGGCATTAAATGACAATCAACGTTACAAAATTGACAAAAACAGCCGGTCGGCATGAACGATTGCATGATTTAAACTTAACAATCCAACCTGGCATGATCTACGGTCTGCTGGGACGTAATGGTGCTGGAAAAAGTACGTTACTGAACATTATGGCTAATCGTGTGTTGCCTAGCCAAGGTAGAGTAACCATTGATGGACAGGAATTGGCGCAGTCTGATCGAACCCTCCAACATCTTTATTTGATGAGTGAGGATAATTTATATCCGAGCCGAGAACGGGTTAGTGATTTATTTAAACTGACTGCTGCACTATATGGCACATTTGATGATCAGTTGGCAAGGCGACTAGCTAAAGCCTTTGATTTAGATGTGAATGCTCGATTTGGCGGTTTGTCAACTGGCTACCGCACCATTTTTAAGGACATCATTGCCTTAAGTGTCCCTGCTGACTATATCCTATTAGACGAGCCCGTATTAGGGTTAGATGCTAGTCACCGAGATTTGTTTTATCAATCCCTGATTGAAACCTACGCCCAGCGTCCCCGTACATTTGTTATTGCAACACACCTTGTCGAAGAAATTTCTGGGCTATTAAACCAAGTTATTGTGATGGATCAAGGCCGTATTTTAGTTGCCGAAGCGACAGAGGATTTATTGGCCCGCTCGTATCAGTTAAGCGGACCTAAAGAAACGATGGCTGCATTCTTACCCACTGTCACAACGCTACGAACGCATCAATTTGGTAAACAAACGCAAGCGGTCGTAACCACGGTTGGAAAGCTTGATTTACCGGCTGGGGTGACAAAGGAAGCGTTAGATTTACAACAGCTGTTTGTTGCGTTAACGGAGGGTCATCATGAAGTTTAAACCAGTCTATCAGTATCGTTTGCGACACGATGCAAGTCTGTTGGGTTATGCTTATTTAGGCATCTTTGCTGGTATCTGGTGGTTGCCGACGTTATTGAGTCTGTTACTGACTGGTCGCCAATCAGCGCTGGCGCCAAGTCAATATTTAGCTAGTTTGTTTCCACAATTTGCCATGCAAATCCTATTTTTTATTGCAAGTGGCATGGTTTATCGTGGTTTCACGGTGTTGATACAAAATGGCATCACTCGAAGGACTTATTGGTGGGCAAAATTGGCCAGTTTGTTAACCTACGCGGGTCTTGTGTCGGTCTTAAACGTCCTTTATCGGTTAATGATTGCCCAACCCCTCGGACTTAAAACGTATCAAGTCTATGGTCGCCTTGAATTTGGCTCATTTACCACACATGGTATTAGCGACGTTTGGTGGTATTGGGGGCGTGATTTAAGTACGCTTATCCTACTTATCGGTGCCGGTATGATGACGGGGGCGGTGCTAGCATTATTGAACTGGCGATGGAAGGTAGCCACGTTAATCGCAGTACCTTGCGCTGGGGCCGGGTTGATCGCTATTACGTTGGCATCGGTTGGCAATACGTCAAATGCCTTCTACAATTCTTGGGCTGGAGCATTATTACGTTTGATGTATGGCTTTGACGGTCATTTTCGTTATCAGGCGCCGGGAAATTCCATCGTGACAAACGTGATTTTGACGATCATTTGCTTACTGATTAGTTATGCCTTTAATCGATTATTGGCGGTTCGGCGTGGCTAGGCTGCGTTAATTGACTGCATAGGGATTCAAACGAAAGCAGTGCTTATGTTGACAGTTGCCCTGAAGATCAGTAAACTAGCAATGTGTAATGAATCAATATAAACATCTGTAATTAGTTTGCGGCTGGCTTAACGGTCAGCCATTTTTTGATGAAGGGCGGGAATTTTAATGGTCATAGTAACCATCATCCTCGTGCTCATCGCAGTTATTGCTGGTTTATATGCTGGTTTAACGATTGCTAAACAACGTCAAGCTCGTGACATTGAAGATGCAACAAAGTCAGCAGGGGCCATTCTCGAAAAAGCCAATCAGGACGCAAAGACAGCCAAAAAAGAAGCTTTGCTTGAGGCTCGTGAAGAGAGTCATAAGTATCGAACCGACGTCGAGAACGAATTGAAGGAACGACGCGCGGAGGTTCAAAAGCAAGAAGACCGGTTATTGCAACGTGAAGAGGCGCTAGATCGAAAAGATAACACGTTTGAAAAACGTGAGACTCAGTTATCCGCTAAAGAGGAACAGTTGAGTCGCGATCGCGAGGTTGTCCAACAGCAACAACAAGCAGCAGCAGATCTCATCGATAAGCGACAACAAGAGGTGCAACGCGTAGCTGATCTCTCACAAGATGAAGCTCGTGATTTAATTATTGAGGAAACCAAGAGTGAATTAGCTCATGAGCGGGCCGTTCTCATTAAGGAAAGTGAAGAAGAGGCGAAGGCTAGTGCTGACAAAGAGGCCAAGAATTTGATTGTGGCCGCTATTCAGCGCAGTGTTGCCGACACGGTCTCAGACAATACGGTTACGGTCGTTACGTTACCAAATGATGATATGAAGGGCCGAATTATCGGTCGTGAAGGTCGGAATATTCGGACGCTTGAAACACTGACCGGCATCGATTTAATTATCGATGATACCCCAGAAGCAGTCGTGTTGAGTGGGTTTGATCCAGTGCGGCGTGAAATTGCTAAACTGGCATTGGAGAAGCTCATTGCCGACGGTCGGATTCATCCAGCTAGAATCGAAGAAATGGTGGAAAAAGCTCGTCGAGAAATGGACGAGAAAATCCGTGAAATTGGTGAACAGACGGTCTTTGATCTCGGAATTCGGGCGATGAACCCTGATTTAATCAAGATCATTGGTCGCATGAACTATCGAACTAGCTATGGTCAAAATGTGTTAAACCACTCGATTGAAGTTGCAAAATTGACGGCTGTGATGGCCGCCGAACTTGGTGAGGATGTTGCGCTGGCGAAGCGCGCAGGATTATTACACGATATTGGTAAGGCAGTGGATCATGAAGTTGAAGGTTCCCATGTGGAACTGGGGGTTGAATTGGCCACGAAGTATCACGAGAACCCGGTTGTGATTAATACAATTGCTTCACATCATGGTGATGTAGAACCAACTTCAATCATCGCTGTGTTGGTAGGCGCAGCTGATGCGATTTCATCAGCTCGACCGGGAGCTCGTTCAGAATCACTAGAAAATTATATCCAACGATTGAAACAACTAGAGGAAATTGCGAACAGTCACGAAGGTGTGGCGCAAAGTTATGCGATTCAAGCCGGTAGAGAGGTGCGCGTCATTGTGAAACCACAAGACGTCGACGATTTACAGGCAACCGTGATTGCCAGAGATGTTAAGAACGAGATTGAAAGTGATCTTGATTATCCAGGCCACATTAAGGTGACGGTCATCCGTGAAACGCGTGCCGTCGAATACGCAAAATAAAAATTTCTAGATATTGTTTTAACTTGATAAAGTAGCCGGCATTCTCATTTGGGAGAGTGTCGGCTACTTTATTGTCAATTTGCGCTCAGACAGTTTGAGACTCGTGAGGTCAACTCGGACAGCTGAGCAAAAAAATGTTAAAATTATCTCATTGTTTTAGTGCGAAATTCGATAATAAGTGCCCAACGAGTGGTGATTATCGAACCAAAGGAGTTTGTTGAATGGCCAAAAAATCGGCGCAAGAGAGTATGGAAACACCAATGATGAAACAGTATCAGGAGATTAAGGATCAGTATCCGGATGCTTTTTTGTTTTATCGAATTGGTGATTTTTATGAATTATTTAACGACGATGCGGTGAAAGGATCGCAACTGTTGGAATTAACCCTAACGGCGCGTAATCATAATGCCGCGGATCCGATACCTATGTGTGGGGTGCCACATCATGCGGTTCAAAACTATATTGATATCTTAGTCGATCATGGTTATAAGGTGGCTATCTGTGAACAAATGGAAGACCCCGCTTTAGCCAAGGGAATGGTTAAACGAGAAGTTATTCAACTCGTTACCCCAGGGACCCGGATGCAGACTGGTGTCAGTGGTGCCAAAGACAATAACTATTTGGCTGGGATGGTTCAGCACGAGCATCAGTTTGGCTTCGCTTATGCGGATGTTTCAACTGGAGAATTGAAGACGGCTAACTTAACCACGATTGAAGCAGTCATGAACGAGGTTATGGCGGTTGAAGCCAAAGAAGTGGTTGTTAACGATACAATTGATGAGACGATTCGAGCGCGGTTTAAACCATTAGGGATCTTAGTCTCTCAGCAAGACGCACCCGTAACAGCGAATGCAGAATTAAGCTTTTTAACCCAAGATTTAGACGATCAGGCAGAAAATGACGCCGTTTCCTTATTATTGACCTACATGGAGTCAACCCAAAAGCGCAGCTTAGCCCACTTACAGCGGGCGCTCGCTTATGAACCGTCCTATTACTTAAAGATGGATCATTACGCAAAGCGCAATCTAGAACTGTCAGTGAATATTCGCACTGGCAAACGTTCAGGCACGCTGTTGTGGTTGCTGGATGAGACGAAAACCGCAATGGGTGGGCGTTTATTGAAGCAATGGTTAGATCGGCCGTTGTTATCACAAACAGAAATAAGCGCTCGACAAGATAAAGTCCAATCATTATTAGATCACTATTTTGAACGCTCGAACTTACAAAATGAGTTAACGAAGGTCTACGATTTGGAACGATTGGCCGGGCGGGTTGCTTTTGGCAGTGTGAACGGCCGTGACTTGATCCAGTTGAAAACGTCGCTTCAACAAGTCCCGAAAATTAAGTATGTTTTAGAAGAACTGGATGATCAAGTCTTTAGCGAGATGTTGGCCCACTTAGATCCAGTAGGTGATGTGGCTGAATTAATTGAACGAGCGATTGATGATGAACCACCGATTTCTGTGACCGATGGCGATGTGATCAAAGATGGTTACGACCAGCAATTGGACGCCTATCGAGACGCAATGGCTAATGGAAAGCAATGGATTGCCGAACTCGAGGCTAAAGAACGGGCGGCGACCGGGATTAGCACGTTAAAAATTGGCTATAATCGGGTCTTCGGGTATTACATTGAAGTGACCAAAGCTAATTTGAGTAAATTACCGGAGGATCGCTATGAACGTAAACAAACGTTGACGAACGCAGAACGTTTTGCGACGCCAGAATTAAAAGAAAAAGAGCAACTGATCTTAGAAGCTCAAGCGAAGTCAACCGCTTTGGAATACCAGTTGTTCACCAAAATTCGCGAGGTGGTAAAAGCTGCCATTGGTCGCTTGCAGCGGTTGGCGAAAACATTGGCTAGTTTAGATGTGTTGCAGAGCTTTGCGGTGGTTGCCGAGAATTATCGGTTCAGTCGGCCAACGTTAACGGAGGGGCATGATTTAGAAATCGAGGCCGGCCGGCACCCAGTAGTAGAAAAAGCGCTTGGTAAACAAGCCTATGTGCCTAATGATGTGCGGATGGATGAACAGACAGCCATTTTACTGATTACCGGGCCCAATATGTCAGGGAAGAGTACTTATATGCGCCAATTGGCACTGACTGTCGTTTTAGCGCAGATGGGCAGTTTTGTGCCAGCAAAATCGGCGATGATGCCAATCTTTGATCAAATCTTTACCCGGATTGGGGCCGCTGATGACCTGATCTCTGGAAATTCCACGTTTATGGTTGAGATGCAGGAGGCCAATGATGCTTTGGCACATGCCACGGCTAACAGTCTGCTGTTGTTTGATGAAATTGGTCGGGGCACGGCAACTTATGATGGAATGGCCTTAGCCCAAGCGATCATTGAATATGTGCACGATCATGTTCATGCTAAAACATTATTTTCGACCCACTACCATGAATTGACGAGTTTATCAGATGATTTGACAGGGTTGAAAAATATTCATGTCGGAGCGGTCGAAGAGAATGGAGAACTGGTATTTCTGCACCAGATCCAACTAGGTCCGGCTGATAAGTCCTATGGAATCCATGTGGCCAAACTAGCCGGGATGCCAGAAAAATTATTGGTGCGGGCCAGTGTGATATTGCAACAGCTCGAATCCAACGCCGGAGAAAAACCGACCCCCGTCGATGTTGATCAACCGCTGACTGAGCCGACGTCTGATCTACCGTCGATGGATGAAACACAGTCAACGCAACTAGCTTTGTTCGATACGCCAAGTCAGGATCCAACGACGGCCGAGATTTTGGCCGACCTAAAGTCGATGAACTTGATGGCGATGACACCAATGGACGTGATGAATAAGTTTTATGAAATTCAGCAACAATTGAAATAGAAGTAAGAGGTCAGACAATGAGCAAAATTCAAGCTTTAGCAACCGTTTTGGCCGATCAAATTGCGGCTGGGGAAGTCGTTGAACGTCCCGCATCGGTGGTGAAAGAACTTGTAGAAAATTCAATCGATGCCCATGCAACGACAGTGGATGTCTTGATCGAAGCGGCCGGTTTAAAAACGATTCAAGTGATTGATGATGGCAGCGGTATTGATGATGATGAAGTTGAGCTAGCCTTTGCCCGGCATGCGACCAGCAAGATTAGTTCACGGGCAGACTTATTTCGGGTGCATTCGTTGGGCTTTAGAGGTGAGGCACTGCCGAGTATTGCCTCAGTTGCGGATGTGTGGCTAAAGACGGCCACTGGTGTTGGCGCCGGCAGTCAAGTCCATTTCAAAGGCGGCCAATTAGTTAGTCATACAGCAGCACAGGCTCGACCTGGAACTGAGGTAACGGTTAGCGACCTATTCTTTAATACACCGGCACGGCTAAAATATTTAAAATCACCGCAAACTGAATTAGCTAATATTGTCGACGTTGTTAATCGAATTGCCTTAGGCCATCCAGAAGTGGCGATTAGTTTACAGCATAACGGTCATGAATTGCTCAAAACGGCGGGCCGAGGCGATTTACAACAAGTGATTGCCGGAATTTATGGCGTGCAAACCGCGCGTAAAATGGTCGAAATTAAGGGGGAAGATGCCGATTTTACCGTGGGTGGTTTTGTGTCGCTCCCTGAATTAACGCGGGCTTCACGAAATTATTTGACGATATTGATTAATGGGCGAGCAATTCGCAATAGTCAGCTAAGCAAAGCGCTCATTAAAGGATACGGTTCTAAGCTGATGGTGGGTCGCTATCCATTAGCGGTGATTAATTTGCAGATGGATCCTTTTTTAGTTGATGTAAATGTGCATCCGACTAAACAAGAGGTTCGCTTGAGCAAAGAGCCACAGTTGGTCAAGCTGATTGATCAGGTTGTGTATCAACGATTGGCCCAGGAAAATTTGATTCCGGACGCGTATCAAAATTTAACGGGAACGGTGCAATTTGACGCCGAGCAAGTTGCCAATCGACTGACTGAAGCATCAACACTTCATGACGAGAGTGTGGCAGCTAGACCAGCATCGCCAGTTTCAAGTGAGGCAACTTTTGCTCAATCTGACGCTGTCGCCACGCCATCGCTACCGGATGCACTACCAAAGCAGGCATTAACGCCGATTGTTGTCCATCATCGTGAGGAGATGGCGAGTCAACCAGTGGTGGATTTTGAGGCCCGTTATCAAGTTGAGCCTGTGGCCCCGTTTGATGATGAAACACCTACTGAGACCTTGCAACCGAGTCATTCGGAAACAATGGAAATGTTACCCGAGGATCAAGAGCAAACCGGTCAGCGTTTTCCGACGCTGTCTTACATTGGACAGATGCATGGCACCTTTCTATTTGCCCAGGCGGCCGATGGGTTGTATTTAGTTGATCAGCATGCGGCTCAAGAGCGGATTAAATATGAGTTCTACCGGGTTAAAATCGGCGAAGTTGCGCGCAATCTTCAGAATTTATTGGTCCCCATTGTGTTAGATTATCCGACCAGTGATGTATTGAAGATTACGGCAGCAAAACCACAATTGGAGCAGCTGGGCTTATTTTTATCGCCATTTGGACACAATTCTTTTATTGTCCGGCAGCACCCAACGTGGTTTATTGAAGGCCAAGAAGCGTCTACGATTCGTGAAATGGTGGATTGGGTGCTCAGCGATCGACAGTTGACCGTTGCCAAATTCCGCGAAAAAACAGCGATTATGATGAGCTGTAAACGGTCAATTAAGGCCAATCATCACTTAGATGAGCGCCAGGCTAAAGCTTTATTACATGATTTGAGTCAGACGGAAAACCCATTCAATTGTCCCCATGGTCGGCCAGTGTTGGTTCATTTCACGAATGCTGATATGGAAAAAATGTTTAAACGGATTCAAGATTCTCACGAGTCTTGGGCTGAATTTGATGAACATGAATTTTAATTAGCTCACGAAAGGGTCACAGTATGTATGAATATCTAGTTGGTCAAATTACGGAAGTTACACCCACCCATGTCGTTTTGGAAGTTAACGGGGTGGGGTATCTGATTCAAACGGCCAATCCTTACCGCTTTCAAGTTGATGCGGAGACGTCAATTCGGATTTACGTCCATCAGGCAATTCGGGAGACCGAAGTGAGTTTGTTCGGGTTTGTTGATCAAGCGGAAAAACGGCTGTTCTTAAAACTATTGAACGTTTCTGGGATAGGGCCTAAGAGTGCGTTAGCCATTTTGGCTAATGAGGATCACGATGGCCTGGTGAACGCAATCGAAACAAATGATATTACCTTTTTGACTAAATTCCCGGGGATCGGTAAAAAAACGGCGCAACAAATCGTCTTGGACTTGGCCGGCAAGTTAGCTGATTTAGGGATAGACCCAGTAGCCGAGGCGCCAGTTAATGCTTCAGATAACGGAGCCTTAGATGACGCACTGGCCGCCTTAACGGCTTTAGGGTACAGTAGTCGTGAAGTTAAACACGTCGCAAATAAGCTCGCAAACCTAGAACAGTTAACGACCGATCAGTACCTGAGTGCTGCCTTGCGGGAATTAACCCACGCGTAGCCAAGGCTATCATGCGTAAGAGAGGAGGGCTGAATCATGGACGATGAATTAATGTCAACGCAACCTACAGATGATCAAGAGGCTTCATTAGAACGTTCTTTACGGCCAACGACCCTGGCTCAATATATTGGTCAAGAGGCGGTTAAACATCAATTAAGCGTCTATATCAGCGCGGCGACAAGTCGGGAAGAATCATTGGACCATGTTTTGTTGTACGGACCGCCTGGTTTAGGTAAAACTACCTTAGCGATGGTCATTGCTAATGAGATGCATGTTCAAATCAAGACGACCAGTGGGCCAGCGATTGAACGACCTGGGGATGTCATTGCCCTATTAAACGAATTACAGCCCGGAGATATTTTATTCATTGATGAAATTCATCGTTTGCCTAAAATTGTCGAAGAAATGCTGTATTCCGCAATGGAGGACTTTTTTATCGACATTGTCGTGGGGCAAGGGCCGACCGCCCACCCCGTTCATTTTCCGTTGCCACCGTTTACCCTAATTGGGGCAACCACAAGAGCCGGGTTGCTATCGGCACCACTTCGAGATCGTTTCGGAATTGTTGAGCATATGGATTATTACACGACGGCCGATTTAGAAGAAATTACGTTACGTTCTGCGGATATTTTAGCTACTCGGATTGTGAAGACAGGGGCCCATGAAATTGCGCGTCGCTCTCGGGGAACGCCACGGATTGCTAACCGTCTATTAAAACGGGTCCGTGATTTCGCCGAAGTTGCCGGTCAATCGGCGATCGATGCAGCAATGGTCGATCATGCGTTAACTGTGTTAGGTGTGGATGACTGGGGACTAGATGAAGTAGATTTAAAGTTATTGGCAACCATGATTAAGTATTACAATGGCGGCCCGGTTGGCTTAACCACTTTGGCAGCCAATATTGGCGAAGAAGCGGATACGATTGCCGAAGTCTATGAACCATACTTATTGCAAGCGGGGTTGATTAAACGGACGCCTCGGGGGCGAATAGTGACCACGACGGCTTATGAGCACTTAGGTCTACCAAAACCGGAGGCTTAATCAACGGAATCCATTTGGCAAGGGTTCGTAAGTTTGGTACAGTACTCTACAGAGTAAATTAAATGAGGTGGATGAATTGACAAGTTTAGTGAAGTTCGATTTATTGGGTGCAAATGGTGCCGCTGGTGGTAGCCTTTGGAGCACTGTTTTGATGGTTGTTTTGTTTGTAGGGGTCTTTTATTTCTTTATCCTACGGCCTAACCGCAAGCAACAAGAGCAACGTAAAGAGATGATGAACGGCATGCACGTTGGCGATCACGTGGTCACAATTGGTGGTCTACACGGCATTATTGATTCAATGGATGCTGCCAAGAAGATCGTGACCATTGACGTAGATGGGATCTACTTACCATTTGACCAACAAGCGATTCATCACGTTGAAACACCAGCGACAACGGCTACAGCTAGCGCTACTTCAGCAACGGCAGCCAGCGAGGTCACAACTGAAGCTACAAGCGCCGCAGACAGCGTTGCTGATTCAGCCGCAGACTCAACGACGGTGACCAGTGCTAGCGACACAGCAAGTGAAGCTAGTGACAGTCAGGCTAACTAGTTGCTAGGCAAGTTTAAATATGTGAATCATCTGTGATCATCGTATTCTGCGATGATCTTTTTTTGATTTAACTAGGATCGCTGGTGAAGAGAACGTACGTTTGCTAAAATGAGTCTATCAAGTTATCACGAGGAGCGTTGACAATGGCGGCCTTCATTCAAGTTCCGGTGCAGGTCGATACCAGCCGGAAAATTATTCATGTGGATATGGATGCGTTCTACGCATCTATTGAAGAGCGTGATGAGCCACAACTAAAAAAACAACCATTGATTATTGCCCGCGATCCCCGGCAAACCGGTGGACATGGAGTGGTTACGACGGCAAATTATCGGGCCCGCGCATTAGGTGTCCATTCAGCCATGGCGGCCAACGAAGCACAAAAATTAGCCCCTAAAGCTATTTTTAAACGACCAGATTTCTCAAAATATCGAGCGATTTCTGCGCAGATTCACGAAATCTTTCATGAGTATACCGATCATATTGAACCAATTGCCTTCGATGAGGCCTACCTAGATGTCACTCAGAATAAACAGCACTTTCAATCGGCGGTTGCATTGGCGCACCAACTTCAAACAGAAATTTGGGAAAAGGTCCATTTGACTTGCTCCACTGGTATTTCTTACAACAAATTTTTAGCTAAACTTGCTTCTGACTATGCCAAACCCGTGGGGGTAACTGTCGTGTTGCCCGGTGACGCAGAGCGATTTTTGGCACCGTTGCCGATTGAAAAATTTCGCGGGGTAGGCAAAAAAACAGTGCCAAAGATGCATGATTTAGGTATTCTAACGGGCGCCGATTTGTTGACTTGGTCTGAGACTGATTTGATTCAGCGTTTCGGTAAACTAGGTTATGGATTATATCGGCACGTTCGTGGTAGTGACGATCGTCCAGTCGAGTGGCAACGCACGCGTAAGTCGATTGGCCGTGAAGAGACCTTTGATCAACCCTTGAACAATGAAACAGATGTCAGCGATCAGTTGCAACATTTAGCGAACGATTTGACGGCGCATCTAGATGCCCAACAGCGTCATGGTAAAACGATTGTTCTCAAAGTTAGAGATGCAGACTTTAACACGGTGACGAAACGACAAACGCAGACTGAGTACTATGAAAATATGGCGACTCAATTGTATGAGGTTGCTAAAGATTTATTTGATGTCACGGCTGATTTAACTAAAGGAGTCCGTTTGTTAGGCATTACGATGACCAACCTTGATCCGTTAACATTTGAAAATTTAAGTTTGCCATTGTTCTCACCGGCCTCGTCCAAGGCTTTTTAAGGTTCCTACCACCGGAGGCACTTTGTAATCGGCGCGGCACTTCGTTATACTTGCAGATACCAGATTGACAAGAGGGGATTCATGCATGGATGTTCAAAAAGTGATTTTTGAGGAAATTAAACGTAAACAGATTATCATGGTTCATCGTCATCAACGACCAGATCCAGATGCGGTTGGTTCACAAGTGGGATTAGCAACAATTTTACAGACGGCGTTTCCAACCAAGCAGATTTACATCGTTGGTAAACAAGTCCCAGGGTTGGCTTGGCTGGGTGAAATGGAGTCCGTTAGTGATGAATTGTTTGATGAAGCACTTATCTTGGTGCTAGATACCGCCAATGAGCCGCGAGTTGACGATCAGCGATGGCGACGTGGGCAAGAAGTGATCAAAATTGATCACCATCCTGATGATGAACCTTTTGGTGATCTTAGCTGGGTGAATGAGACTGCTTCCTCGACATCAGAAATGGTGACTGACTTTGCTAATCGCTTTGAACTTTCGATTGATCAAGCGGCTGCGGCGGCGTTATATGCTGGGATTGTCGGCGACACGGGGCGTTTCTTGTATTCGGATACAACCCCTCATACAATGACGGTTGCTGCACAGTTGATGGCCACTGGGATTGATGCGGTAACCATCAATCAACATGAGGACGAAATGACTTTACCAGTTGCGCGATTGACTGCTTATCTATATGAACAGGTTCAGGTGTCAGCAGCGGGTGCGGCTCATGTGATTTTGAGTGACGCAACGATTAAATCGTTTGAACTAGGTGATGCTGGGACCGCTAGCCTGGTCCCAATGTTAGGTAAGATCGCGAGTGTCAAGACTTGGGCTATTTTCGAGGAGCAGGATGACCACAGTTATCGTGTTCGTTTGCGCTCTAAGGGGCCACAGATTAATGGACTGGCTCGACAACACCACGGCGGCGGGCATCCGCTGGCCAGCGGCGCCAAGGCGCAAGATCTCAACGAGGCTAATCAAATGATCGCCCAACTAGAACAATTAACCGCCGATTTTAAGGAGACGATATGACAGAAAGTTTTACAGATTTACAACTGCGACCGGAGTTACTAGCGGCTTTAAAAGACATTGATTTTATTCAGCCAACACCGGTTCAGGCTAAGTTAGTTCCGGTGATTTTGGCAGGCCGGTCAGTGATTGGTCAATCTCAGACTGGGAGTGGAAAGACGCATGCTTTCCTGTTACCGATCTTCAACCGTTTGGACCTAGAAGCTAATGAAGTTCAAACCATTATTGCAACCCCATCACGAGAACTAGCGAACCAGATTTATGCCGATGCGAAACAGTTAGCTGAGCATTTCAGCCAACCGATTCGGATTGCAAAGTACGTCGGTGGTACGGATCGGGCTCGCCAAGAACGGCAATTAGAGAAGCATCAACCGCAAATTGTGATTGGAACGCCTGGCCGCTTGCGGGACTTCATGGATGAGCATGATCTCGACTTGCACACGGCACGTCAATTTGTCGTTGATGAAGCTGATATGACTTTAGACATGGGCTTTTTAAACGATGTTGACCACATTGCAGGGGCCTTACCGAAAGATTTACAAATGTTGGTCTTTTCGGCGACAATTCCGCAGAAATTACAGCCGTTTTTGCGCAAGTATCTGACCAATCCGGTCATTGAAGAAATTCCGGTGACGTCAATTATTAGTCCGACGATTGATAATTGGTTAATTTCGACAAAGAGTCAGCAAAAAAATGAGCTCATCTATAACCTGTTAACAATGGGGGAACCATACTTGGTTCTGATTTTTTGTAATACTAAACAGCGGACGGCTGAATTGACTGCCTATCTAAAAGGTCAAGGGCTGAAAGTTGCCATGATTTCTGGAGATGTGCCAGCTCGTGAACGTAAACGAGTCATGAAACAGGTTCAGAATTTAGAGTATCAGTACGTCGTCGCGACAGATTTGGCCGCCCGGGGCATCGATATCAAGGGTGTTTCACACGTCATCAACGATGGTATTCCTGCGGACCTAGATTTCTTCATTCATCGTGTCGGTCGGACAGGACGTAATGGGATGCCTGGGATTGCGATCACGCTGTATCAACCAGGTGAAGAAGATCAAATTGCTGAAATCGAACAACTTGGGGTGACGTTTAAGCCTAAAACGATTCGAAATGGTGAGATTGTAGATTCTTATGATCGTAATCGGCGCCAGCAGCGGACAGCGACACATGCTAAATTAGATCCAACGCTGGTTGGCTTGGTCAAGAAAAAGAAGAAGAAAGTCAAGCCAGGTTACAAGCACCAGATCAAAAACGCCATTAAGCGAAAAGCCCAACAAGATAAACGGATCGAACAAAGAGAATCAGCGCGGTCGCAACGCCGTCAACATCGCCGTCAAGGTGAGGCAAATCGCCAGCAACGTGGTGAGTCCTAATTGGCGATTAATAACCGCCTTGTTCATGGCTGATCGAATTGAAAATGGCTTGGTCAGGTTAAGGAGCTCCGAAAAAAAGTAAAAGTTAACTAGTCGACATCACCTTGTAGAGGTTTAACCTGATTTTAGTCGAAGATTTACACCGATCAAGCGTTGAGCCGATCCGTGCCTAGATTCGGCTTGCTTGTCAGGTCCAGACAATGCTATACTGTTGGTCGTCGAGGATATGCGATGATGTGACACTTTCAGCGACGCCCTGGTTGGTGAGAAGGACGAATGAAGCATTGACGTGCTCCCTCACAGTAAAAATTACACAAAATCTTGTTTAACCAACACGCGACTCGGCGTTATGAGTGAGAGGTTAACGATCAACATCGTTGCAAGCAAAGTGGTACCGCGGCTATTGAGCCGTCTTTGCGGGCAGCGGTGTTGTTTTTGTTGGGGCAAGTTTCATGAAAGGAATGCTATGAAAGAATTATCAAGTAGTCAGATTCGGCAAATGTATCTGGACTTTTTTGAACAGCATGGTCACAAAATCATGCCTAGTGCCTCATTAGTTCCCGTCGATGACCCAACCTTACTGTGGATCAACTCTGGGGTGGCCACGATGAAGAAATACTTTGATGGCTCCGTTGTGCCAGAGAATCCTCGGATGACGAGTTCCCAGAAGAGTATTCGCACGAACGATATTGAAAATGTCGGCCGGACAGCGCGGCACCATACCTTATTTGAAATGCTCGGCAACTTCTCAGTGGGAGACTACTTTAAACCGGAGGCCATTCACTGGGCGTGGGAATTATTAACTGGTGATCAGTGGTTTGGTTTTGATCCTGATAAGTTGTATATCACGGTTTACCCTAAAGACACTGATGCCAAGGAACAGTGGCTCGATGCCGGCGTGGCTCCTGATCACATCCTAGCTGCAGAAGATAACTTTTGGGATATCGGTCAAGGTCCTTCTGGTCCTGATTCGGAAATTTTTTACGATCGCGGTCAGGCAATGAATAATGTTGCCGAAGATGATCCAGAAAATTACCCTGGTGGTGAAAATGAACGTTATTTAGAGATATGGAATATCGTATTTTCACAATTTAATCACACACCTGAAGGCACTTATGAGCCGCTGCCACATAAAAACATTGATACTGGCTTAGGATTGGAACGCTTGGTGTCCGTCTTCCAGCACGCCAAAACTAATTTTGAAACAGATCTTTTTTTACCGATCATTCACGCCACGGAGCAGTTATCTGACGGCAAACATTATGGCGATAATGCGGCGGATGACGTATCCTTTAAAATCATTGCCGATCATGCCCGGGCAGTGACGTTTGCGATTGGCGACGGGGCGTTACCTTCCAACGAAGGTCGTGGGTACGTCATTCGACGTCTGATTCGGCGGGCAATTTTGAATGGTAAAAAACTCGGCATTAACGAAGCGTTCTTGTATCAATTGGTACCAGTGGTCGGCAAAATTATGCAAAGCCATTATCCAGAGGTTTTGGAACAGGCCGATTACATTGCTGGGGTGATTCATTCAGAAGAAGACCGCTTTAACGTGACTTTGGACACTGGCTTGTCCTTGTTAAATGAGACAATCGCAGCAACGAAGGCGGCGGGGCACACGCAACTAGCGGGCCCAGACGCATTTAAGTTGTTCGATACGTATGGGTTTCCAATTGAGCTGACAACTGAGTACGCGAGTGATGAGGGCTTAGGCGTTGATCAAGCAGGCTTTAAGGCAGCTATGGAAGAACAACGTCAGCGGGCTCGGAACGCACGATCTTCAGCGAAATCAATGGGTGTTCAACGTGCATTATTGACTGATATCAAGACGCCAAGTCAGTATGTGGGTTACACGCAATTGACAGTTGATCACGCTAAATTAATGGATATCATCGTTGATGAAGCACTTGTGAACGACGCCAAAGAGAAGAATGAAACGGCCGAATTGATTTTTGATCAAACACCATTCTATGCGGAAATGGGTGGTCAAGTTGCTGATACTGGAACAATTCTTGATGAAGATGGCAATGAAGTCGCTGAAGTGACCGATGTGCAACATGCACCGAATGGTCAAAACCTGCATACGGTTAAATTGACTGGTACACTGAAGAAAAATGCCACATATAAGTTGACGGTGAATCAGATGCGCCACCGTAAGATTGAGAAGAATCATTCGGCGACACATTTACTGGACCAATCTTTACGCAACGTATTGGGCGATCACACGAGCCAGGCTGGCTCATTAGTGGAACCTAACTATTTGCGCTTTGACTTCACGCACTTCGGTCAGGTCACTCAGGCTGACCTGAGCAAAGTTGAACAGATGGTTAATGACCAAATCTTTGCCGAATTGACTGTGAAGACAGTGGAGACGGATTTAGCAACCGCGAAAAAAATGGGCGCCATCGCGATGTTCTCGGAAAAATACGGGAAAACCGTTCGCGTTGTGTCTATGGGTGATTTCAACATTGAATTTTGTGGTGGTGATCATGTATCTAACACCAGCGAAATTGGTCTGTTCAAGATTGTTTCTGAAACCGGGGTGGGCGCTGGCGTTCGCCGAATTGAAGCGGTTACGGCAGCAGAGGCCTTCGATTTCTTGAATAATGAAGAAGCACTTTTGCAGCAAACGGCTGATTTAGTGAAATCACAACAAGTCAAAGAGGTACCCCACAAAGTGGCTGCGTTGCAGGCAGATATTAAACAGTTGGAAAATGAGCAAACGGCTTTGCAAGCGAAGATGGCAGCTCAACAAGCAACCAATGCTTTTACTAACATTGAGGAAATTAATGGCGCTAAAGTCATTGCCCAAGCCGTTCAGGTCGCTGGTATGGGGCAATTACGTCAACTGGCGGATGATTGGAAGCAATCCTTACCGTCTGACGTGTTAGTCTTAGCGACCGCAGCAGATGGCAAAGCTAACTTATTGGCCGCGGTCTCACCAGATTTAGTGAAGGCTGGGATCAAAGCTGGCGATTTAATTAAAGCGATCGCACCAGCCATTAACGGCGGTGGTGGTGGTCGTCCGGACATGGCTCAAGCCGGCGGTAAGAATCCAGCAGGAATCGATACAGCCTTAATTCAAGCTAAGGATTGGTTGGCTGACACGATTAAGTAAATGAGCAGTAACTAGATTTGCATGTTAACTAATCCTAGGAGAGCGTTTGGAATAAAACCAAATGCCAACTAAATAGCTAAAAAATGTGAGAGTGAGACATAACGCCGAATTGAGCGCGAGCACTAGCGAAAAGTGGGTATCTTCCGTAAGATGCCCACTTTTTTTGCCCGGCACAGCTTGCAGGCGTTTGTCGCACATTTTGACCATGGCGACGGGGTGCACAAAAAAAGCAGCCCAACACCTTTTACAAGTTATGGGCCAAACTCATTCGTTCGTGAGCTTCGGCAAGTCTAATATGAACTTTGGAATCTTTCAAAATCGTTACAACGCTCAAGATAATTGTTATTTGACGCTCGATTCAGTAGAATAGGTAACAGCCGGAGTGTGTTATCGATCAAAATTAACTAGGATTTATTAGCAGAAACAAGCTGAAAAACCAATCATGGAGGGAATGCAGATGGGGACCACAGACAAGACCATGTTTTTTGATTTTGACAATCAACAACAAAAAGATGTGCGTGAGACCCTCGCAACGGTTTATCAAGCACTAGAAGAAAAGGGCTATAATCCAATTAATCAAATTGTTGGGTATTTATTGTCCGGGGATCCAGCCTACATTCCACGTTTAAATGATGCACGAAATTTAATTCGCAAGCATGAACGTGATGAGATCATTGAAGAACTGGTTCGAGCATACTTGAATGCGGGGCCAGCAGCTAAATGAAATTAATGGGACTTGATGTGGGTTCAAAGACGGTTGGCGTGGCGATTAGTGATGCTTTCGGGTGGACTGCCCAAGGCGTTGAAATCGTCAGAATTGATGAGACGGCCGGAGAATTTGGCTTAGATCGAATTGGCGAGTTAGTCACGAGTTTACAGGCAGGCGGGTTTGTTCTCGGATTACCTAAAAATATGAACAATTCGTTAGGTCCACGTGCTGAGGCCGCCCAACACTATGGTGAATTATTGACCGAGCGGTTTAAGTTACCTGTTGATTTCATCGATGAACGTTTAACCACGGTTGAGGCAGAACGAATGTTGATTGAACAGGCCGACACTTCACGACGTAAACGTAAGCAAGTCATCGATAAAATTGCAGCGGCGCTGATTTTACAAAATTACCTGGATGCACATGGTAAATTAACCCAATTAACATAAATCACTCGATTGATTAAGAAAGTAGGCAAAACATGGCAGACGCAAATAACCAAGCGGAACAACAAATTACGTTGGTGGATAACCAAGGCAACGAAACGTTATACAATGTCTTGTTTACCTTCACTTCGGAAGATTACGGTAAGTCATATATCTTGCTATATCCGGCCGGCGCAGCGGAAGATGAAGAAGTTGATATCCAGGCGTATGCTTTTGATCCAGAGGAGGAAGGTTCAACGGAAGGCGAACTTTCACCAATTGAAGATGACGCTGAATGGGATATGGTTGAAGAAATGTTAAATACATTTTTGGATGAAGATTCCAACCTGTCCTAGTGGTTAACAATGATGTCAACGGCGCTGTATTCCATTTTGGGGTACAGCGCCGTTTGAGTGATGCAAGTATTTATGGTAAGCAAGTTGGGAATGAAACTATGATTTTATCGCTGATTGTTATTTTTCTATTATTAAGTGCCGTGGGACACGGGTATCGACGCGGTTTTGTGGCCGAGCTAGTATCCACGATTGGCTATCTGGTCGTTTTAATAGCGGCTAAGATCTTAACACCAAGTGTGTCGACGATGATTCAGAGCTGGCTGCCGGCAAACCATCAGCCTAGTGTTAACGATCAGCTGCTGAATACCCAAGTCAATCATTTTTGGGCCAGCGGCATTGCCTTTTGGGGGTTGCTGATTGTTGGGTTTATCCTGTTGCATTTTGTGATGCGATCCTTAAACCTGTTTACCCATTTGCCGGTCATCCACGGGATCAATGCGATTGCCGGAGCCATTATTGCCGGTTGTTTGATGTATGGGTTGATTTTTTTTGGTCTCGCGATTGCATCTGTATGGCCGTCAGTTTGGCTACATCAACAGCTCGCTACCGCACCCATTTGCCAGTGGATTTTACACCAAACCCCACTGTTATCAGAACAGATTTACCAGTGGTGGTTAACTCGTTAAATTAAAGGAATGAAGAAAATTGATGAATAAACGTGGGTTAAAAACCCTCGAATTTGATAAAGTGAAGGCGAAATTAACGGGCATGTTGACGTCGCCAGGCGGCCGGCAGGAATTGGCGGAGTTACAGCCAGCTACTGACGCCCAAGTCATTCAAACTTGGCTAGACGAAACGAAAGACGGCGCAGATCTGCTGCGATTAAAAGGCGGGATCCCGTTACCCGAATTAGCTGATTTAACGCCGCATATGAAACGTTTGGCGATTGATGCTGCGTTAAACGGAACGGAATTAGCGGCGGTGGGCAAGGTTTTGCAAACGGCTGCCGCTACCCGAGACTTTTTTAATCAACTAGCTGAAGATAAGTTAACTTTACGACGATTAGATCACGTGGCACAACAGATCGTGACCTTGCCTGAGTTAACTAGACGCTTAAATACGGCAATTGAACCGGATGGACGCGTGAGTGACGCGGCAAGTGAAGCATTGGCCGCAATTCGCTCCCGGATTAAGAGCACCGAAGATTTGATCCGTTCGCGGATGCAAAACTATGTTCGTGGTAAGCAAGCTAAATATTTGAGTGAACCGATTATTACGATGCGTAATGATCGCTATGTTGTCCCCGTTAAAACGGAGTATCGCAGTCGTTTTGGCGGTGTTGTTCACGATGAAAGTCAATCGGGACAGACACTGTATGTAGAACCTGAGGATGTGGTTGATTTAAATAATCGTTTACGCCAAAGTCAGGTTCAAGAACGCAATGAAGAAGCCCGTATTTTACAAGAGTTGTCGGCTATTTTGGCGCCCCATCGTGAAGAGATTATGGCCAACGCACAAGTATTGGGACATCTCGATTTCGTTAATGCCAAGGCTACTTATGCTAAACAACTCAATGCCAGTGAACCGTTATTGAGTCAAGCAGGGCAAGTGAATCTCCGCCAGGCACGGCATCCCTTGTTAGATCCAAAAACGGCGGTTGCCAATGATATCAGCCTAGGTGCAGATTATGATGCGATCATTATCACCGGACCTAACACTGGCGGAAAAACGATCACCTTAAAAACATTAGGTTTAACGCAACTGATGGCCCAATCTGGTCTATTCATTCCTGCTTTTGAAGATAGTACAGTTGCCGTGTTCGACAACGTTTTCGCAGATATTGGGGATGAACAGTCGATTGAACAGTCGTTAAGTACTTTTAGCTCCCACATGGATAATTTAATTACGATTTTAGATCAGGCAACGGCGACCAGTCTGGTCTTGGTTGATGAAATTGGTGCTGGGACGGATCCTAAAGAAGGTGCCGCGCTGGCAATTGCCATCTTAGATGCTTTTGGTGCCATTGGAACTGACATCGTGGCCACGACCCACTATCCTGAATTAAAGGCATACGGTTATGATCGTTCGAGAACGACGAATGCTAGCATGGAGTTTGACGCAGAAACGTTGCAACCCACCTATCGACTTTTATTGGGGATTCCAGGTCGCTCGAATGCCTTAGAGATTTCCCAACGATTAGGCTTGCGCTCCGACATCATCGCAGCAGCGCGTTCATTGACCAGTCAGAATAGTCAAGATCTTAACGCGATGATTGGCGATTTGGTGGAACAACGCCGGCGGGTGACCGAAACTGCCGAAGAACTGGATCAACAATTGGCGGCTGCGACAACCTTGCACGAAGAGCTTGCCCAGCAGTTTGATCGGTTTACAGAGCAAAAGGCCCATCAACTAGATGTGGCAAAACAAGAGGCAAATCACATTGTCGCGGATGCTAAAAAACAGTCCGATAAGATCATTCATCATTTGCGACAGCTGGAAGTTAAACAAGGTGCCGGCGTCAAAGAAAATGAATTGATTGATGCTCAAGGACGCCTTAACGCATTGCGACAAGATCCGGCTTTGGCTAATAATAAAGTGTTAGCGCGAGAACGAAAAAAACACGATTTTCATCCTGGCGATAACGTTGTTGTTAAATCTTATGGCCAACATGGCGTCTTAAATCGGCAGACTAGTGCTCATGAATGGGAAGTTCAGTTAGGGGCACTGAAGATGAAGGTTGATGACCGCGACTTAGAAAAGTCCAGTGCGCCAACGGTTAATGAACGGCAACAACGCACCGCTCGTACGGCGGTACACAGCAACATTGGTGCCCGGGCTCAAGCGCAGTTGGACTTGCGTGGAAAACGTTATGATGCGGCAATGGCTGAAGTGGATCGTTTCATCGACTCAGCGTTGTTAGCCAACCTCGGCGAGGTGACGATTGTTCATGGCAAAGGAACTGGGGCCTTACGTCAAGGCGTCACTCAATATCTCCAGAGTAATCCACGGGTCGCAAGCTTTGGCTTTGCACCAGCTAACGCGGGTGGGGATGGCGCCACAGTGGTTAAGTTACGTTAATTGGTTATGCTAAACCTGCACGTTAGGTTTAGCCACGAGTAGTACCGCGCCAAATCGATCTTGCTCTCACGCGTGGGCAAATTCGTTGCAACATTTATAAAAAAGCGTACACTTTGATTACGAACAAAAAGTTAGTAAATATGGAGGTCGTCGATATGACAGTTAAAGAAACCACGGATCAGACTTTTGAAGCCGATACAAATACCGGTGTTAGTGTTACCGATTTCTGGGCGACTTGGTGTGGCCCATGTAAGATGCAATCGCCAGTTGTTGAACAGCTAGCTGATGAAATGGGCGATAAGGTTTCATTTAGCAAGATGGATGTGGACGAGAATCAAAACACGCCGGCTAAATTTGGAATCATGGGTATTCCAACTCTGATTGTAAAAAAGGACGGCGCCGTGGTAGACACCTTAGTGGGTTATCACAGTAAAGAACAAATTGAAAAGACATTGGCTCAATACACGGCCTAACCAACTAGTTTTGGTAGTTGGCGACTCCTAATCCTTCTCGGGAAGGGTTAGGAGTTTTTTTGTGAACTTTCTGGTATGCTATTAGAGAACCTTTGATTGACATCAATCAACTCTTAAGGTTTTTTTTACCAATCCGATCAGAAAAAGCTTCTATACTGACTGTATTGGCATAAGTGGAGGCGTATATTGCATGGCAAAGATTAAGCTGTGGTTAGCACAACCATGGGTGACGTTTATCTTACGAACGACGTTTTACTTTGTAGTCTTTTTTCTCCTGTTATATCTGTACAGTTATTCGGGAGTTAATCAAAGCAAATTCATCTATAACGAATTTTAGTGTTTGATAAACGGAGGATTTCTTATGATTGATAATATGATTACCACCATTGACAACTGGGCCGCCACCAGTCCAGACGCGGTGGTTTATAACGAGTTGGGAACGACTCATACTTATTTGGAATTGAAGCAGGCTTCAGATGCAATCGCCCAAACATTGGACGACATGCAGTTGCCAGATGGGGCACCCATCATCGTTTTTGGTGGGCAACAGTTTGCCATGATTGCCAGTTTCTTAGGTGTGGTCAAAGCGGGGCACGCTTACATCCCAGTTGATACGCATTCACCTAATGATCGTTTGACGATGATCAATGAGATTGCTAAACCGGCAGCGATTATCGCCGTGGATGCCTTGCCAGTTGAGTTAGATAAAGTCCCAATTTTAACCGGCGCACGTCTGGATCAACTGTTGGCGACGACGAATGTGGCCTATGAATTGACGCATGCGGTGAGTGGAGATGACAACTATTACATCATCTTTACGTCTGGTACGACAGGCATGCCCAAAGGGGTTCAAATTAGCCACAATAATTTATTGAGTTTTGTCAATTGGATGATTGGCGAGGACTTCAAACTGCCAGTAAACCCAGTTACAATGGCCCAGCCGCCGTTTTCGTTTGATTTATCCGTGATGGACTGGGCGCCAACGTTAGCATTGGGTGGCACGCTAGCCGCCTTGCCAAAACGAATTACCGATGATTTCCGTCAGCTGTTTTCGACACTGCCTAAATTAGCGATGAATGTATTTGTGGCGACCCCGTCATTCGCTGATATTTGTTTGTTAGAACCGACCTTTGATGAGGCACATTTACCAGATCTAACTCATTTTCTGTTTTGTGGGGAAGAATTGACTGTCTCAACGGCGACAAACTTACGGCAACGGTTCCCACATGCTCACATTTTTAACACCTATGGTCCAACGGAAACAACCGTCGCGGTGACAGGTGTAGAAATTACTGACGCCTTGATTGAAAAAGGGCGGCTACCAATTGGGACGGTTAAAGCTGACACTCGGATTCGCATTATTGGTGAGGATGGGCAACAGCTCCCGGCTGGGCAACAAGGTGAGATTGTCATCAGTGGACCAAGTGTCTCCACTGGCTATTTAAATAATCCAGCTAAAACGCAACGGGCCTTCTTCAAAGAAGATGGTCGACCAGCTTATCATTCCGGTGATCTAGGTTTTCTCGATGATGCTGGGATGCTGCATTATCTTGGCCGTATCGATTTTCAAATTAAGTTGCATGGTTATCGGATTGAACTAGAAGAGGTTAATCACTACTTGGATGCGAACCGGTTGATTAAGCAAGCAGTTGCCGTGCCAAAATATGATGCCAATCATAAAGTTAATCAACTGTGGGCTTACGTGGTACCAGAACCAACTGACGAATTTGCCAGCGATTTGCAACGAACAACCGCCATCAAGCGGGAACTCAAGGATGTCATGATGGAATATATGATTCCGAATCGCTTTATTTATCAGGAAAGTTTGCCATTAACAGCTAACGGCAAAGTTGATATCAAGTCCATTATTGCTGAGGTGAACCCAGCATGATTAATCTAGAACCATATGGGAATCCCCAATATTTTGTTTACTTGATTATTGGTTTAATTCCACTCATGATTGGTTTGTACCATGGACACCGCTGGCGTTGGTATCAAAGTCTCGTGTCCTTGGTTTTCATCTTTTTGATGTTTGACGGGGCTAAATGGCAGCAAGGGATCGCGTTGATTGGCTTCGTGCTCTGGGAATGGTTGATGGTTGGCGGCTACATGGCCTATCGTAAACGGTTTAACCAGGGCTGGGTCTTTTATCTGGCGGTGGTGTTGAGCATCATCCCATTATCTTTTGTCAAGATCACACCGGCTGTCGCGGCTGGTCAATCATCGCTGTTTGGTTTTTTAGGGATTAGTTATCTGACCTTTAAAACCGTTGGTATGATCATGGAGATGCGTGACGGGTTGATTAAGGATTTTCATCCGCTGTTGTTTATTGAATTTTTGCTCTTTATGCCAACAATTTCTTCTGGGCCGATTGATCGTTATCGGCGGTGGCTAGATGATTATCAAGTTGTGCCGGATCGGCAGAAATATCTCGGCATGATCGAAAAGGCCGTACATTATCTATTTCTGGGTTTCTTATACAAGTTTTTACTCGCTTATCTGTTCGGCAGCGTTTTGTTACCACGAATGGATTTAATGACGATGCGTTATGGCGGACAGGGCTTCTCTTGGCCATTAGTCGGGTATATGTACACCTACTCGATGGATCTGTTCTTTGACTTTGCCGGCTATTCACTCTTCGCCGTTGGGATATCCTACCTGATGGGGATTGAAACGCCAATGAACTTTAACCAACCATTTCGGTCTAAGAACTTGAAGGATTTCTGGAATCGCTGGCATATGACGCTGTCTTTTTGGTTCCGCGATTTTATCTTTATGCGCCTCGTCTTCATGATGATGAAGAAAAAGATCTTTAAGAGCCGCGTCACCACCAGTAATGTGGCCTATGTTTTAAACATGCTGATCATGGGTTTTTGGCACGGTGTTACATGGTATTATATTGCTTATGGGATCTACCAAGGATTAGGTTTGGTGATCAATGACTGGTGGTTACGATTTAAGAAGAAACATCAGGAGGCAATTCCACATAACAAACTGACGGAAGCCTTCGCAATTTTTCTAACATTCAATACAGTTTGTGTGAGTTTCTTATTATTCTCAGGTTTTCTCGACAAACTCTGGTTCAAATAAATCGATTGCATAAGAGCAAATAAAGGAGCGCTTTATCATGGATGTAAAAGCAACAGTGATTGATATTTTAAACGATTTAACAGGTAGTGATGTGTCTGACGCAATGGACACCAATTTATTCGATGAGGGACTCTTAGACTCAATGGGTTCAGTTCAATTATTGCTTGAATTGCAAAACCAATTGGGGATCAATGTGCCAGTGTCCGAATTTGAACGGACGGAATGGGATACTCCAGCTAAGATTGTGACCAAGGTGGAAGGACTTGTCGGATAATTATGAATTCGTCTAAACGACTGTGGCTGATTATTGGGCCGGTGATTCTTGCATTTGTCATTCTTGTGGCCTTGTTGTTATCGCCACTTAATTTTAGTAAACCTTCGTCGGCAACACAGCGACGGGCGGCAGTTTCGCTGTCGCCTCAGGTTTTTAAAGGACGACAGATTAAAAAGACGGCCTTGGCTGGTCATTACGTGCCGTTTTTTGGTTCAAGCGAATTAGCGCGAATGGATCCGCTACATCCCTCCGTGTTAGCGGAAAAATATCATCGAAATTATCGTCCGTTTTTACTAGGTGCAGCAGGGACGCAATCCTTAACCCAGTATTATATGATGCAAACCATTAGTACCCAAATGCAGCACAAAAAAGCTGTCTTTATTATCTCGCCACAATGGTTCGTTAAAAAAGGTGCTCGTCCAGATGCGTTTACCTTTTACTACTCAAAATTGCAAACCGTTGATTGGTTGCAGCAAGAACAGAATAATTCAATGGATCGTTATGCGGCTAAGCGGCTGCTAGCGATGCCTTCAGGGCGTTCTGATCGGGCGATCACGCGGATGTTGAAAAAAGTCGCTGGTGGGCGTGCATTGTCTAATTACGATCGGCTGCAGTTATCCATTCAAGCCCTCATGTTGACCCATGAAGATCAGTTATTCTCTGATATCGGATTAGATAATAATATTGCCAAAATTGACCGGGGCGTCAAGCAATTGCCCGCTTCTCAAAGCACTAGTGCCTTGGAACAAACGGCCGATCGCTTAGGTCAGGCTGGCACAACTAACAATGATTTGGGCATTAGTAATCATTTTTATGCGACGCGATTGCGAGGACATATCAAGCAGTTAAAGGGTGCCCAGCGTCACTTGGATTACCGACAATCACCAGAATATAGTGACTTTGAGTTGGTCTTGAATCAGTTTGCCCAAACCCATACTGAAGTGCTGTTTGTTTTACCACCCATTAATCAAAAATGGGCTGATTACACGGGACTTAACATGGACATGATTGATCAAACTAACGCCAAAATTAAACATCAGTTGGCGACTCAAGGCTTTAATCATGTGTTAGATTTGAGTCACGATGGAGGCGAGCCCTACTTTATGGAGGACACGATTCACTTAGGCTGGCGTGGGTGGCTAGCTGTCGATCAGGGCGTTCGACCATTTTTAGCAAATCAGCATGCCACGACAAAGTACCATATCAATTCACGGTATTATTCGACGGACTGGCAACAGTTAGATCCGACGACAACTAATCTTGAACAATTCAAATAATGGTAACTGGAAATTTGATCACATAAAAAATCGTCGGAGTTTTTTTTCCGACGATTTTTTATGTTTCTAAATATGATCTCCGTCTGTTGGCGGCGTCGATTTTGGTTTAATTGATAATGTCGGCACATTAGCGGCCAAATCACCAACTAGGTCGTTTGGATCTGATTGAATCATCAAGGAGACACCATCGCGGTGAATTTCGTTGACTGTTCCTTCAGTTGCGGCGCCGGTGATAAGCTCAAACTGTTGCGCCAAAAAGCCGGCTTCTAAATCAAAATCAGCAGTGGGATTGGCAGCTAAACGGTTCATAACAGTAGTACCGGTCAGGGTAAACTGCTGTTGTCGACGGTTTTGCTTGATCCGCGTTAGAGTACCAAAGCCGACTTGGTCAAAAAAATTCATGATAGCGACTTCATCAGCCAATGGATTTTGACGGGCAACTTGGCGGCCAATCCAATAGAGAATATTCATTTGGTCAGTACCCAGGATGGTTGGCAGTACTTCATCCCGCATAAAAGCGGCTCCTAGCGCGGAAACATCAGGTTGCTGCCGTAATTTTTCATAGGTTGATTGATCCATCTTAATCCTCACCTCAGCGAATGTCTTATATTCAGTATAGCGTTCTAATCTGGAACTTTCATCTGCTTTGCTTGGTAAATTAATTAATCTGAAAGTGGTTCGACTTGTTAGCGAGTTAGTCAGCTCGTTAAGTGGTTCAAACTTGAAATTGATCCGTAAAAGGCTCATGATTTAGTTTCAAGAATTTTGCGGAACGTAAGAAGGAGTAAGCACTATGGTAGAAATTGATCGCTCACGTTTAGATCCCCAATTGCCGATTGGGTTGATGGATTCAGGTGTTGGTGGCTTAACGGTTGTTAAACAGGCGCTAAGACAATTACCCAACGAGACGATTCGTTTTATTGGTGATCAGGCACGGCTCCCTTATGGACCACGGCCAGCCAGCCAAGTGCGGGCCTTTACCTGGCAGATGGTTCATTTTCTGGAGGCTCAGCCAATTAAGTTATTAGTCATTGCCTGCAACACGGCGACAGCAGCGGCGCTACCCGATTTACAAGCGGCCTTAACGATTCCGGTGATTGGTGTCATTAAGCCAGGTGCTAAAGCGGCCATTCAGGCAACCAAGACGGGTCATATTGGTGTGATCGCCACAGAAGGTACTGTTCGAGCAGATAGTTACGCCAAGACGATTCATGCACAAAATAAGCACATTCAGGTAACCAGCCTGGCTTGTCCTAAGTTTGTACCACTGGTCGAAAGTAATGAGTATCAAGCACCAATCGCTAAAAAGATTGTTGCTGAAACGCTGCAACCCTTACTGAATCAGCAGATTGACACGCTTGTTTTAGGATGTACGCATTACCCCTTATTGGCGCCGTTTATTCAAAATGTGATGGGTGATCAGGTGACGCTAATCAATTCTGGCGCCGAGACGATCAATGGGGTGGCTCAACTCCTCGACATTTATCAGATGGCTGCGCCACAAAAAGTGGGGCAAGATCGCTATTTTACGACCGGATCACCGGCAATGTTTAAGACGATCGCACAATCATGGCTGGAGTTAGCTGGAATGGATGTATCAAAAGTCGTGATTGATTGAATTTTATGGCTAAAATAGTCATTATTAATGTAACGAACATCATCTTAAGCGATGTTATCGATCACTATCACTCGTCAATTTTGGAGGTTAATCATGGCGGACACAATTGTAATTGCGACAGAAAATGCGGGTAAGGCAGCTGAGTACAAAGCTCGTCTAGAACCATTGGGGATTCAGGTTTTAACGTTGGCTGACTTTCCTGGAGTTACTGTACCACCGGAGGACGGGAGTTCATTTGCCGAAAACGCGCAAATTAAGGCGGACGCTTTAGCGAAGAGCGTGGAGATGGCCATTATTGCCGACGATTCTGGCTTACAAGTTGATACCTTAAATGGGGCACCGGGAATTCATTCTGCTCGTTATGCGGGCAACCACGATGATGCGGCCAATAATGAAAAGCTGCTAAAGGCGTTAGCTGATGTTCCTGATGATGAACGGACCGCCAATTTTCATACCACGATTGTGGCCGTCAAACCGAATGGCAAGCGCTTAGTTGTCAGTGGCGATGTTCGCGGCCGGATTCTGCGGGAAGCTCGTGGCAGTGATGGCTTTGGCTATGATCCGCTGTTCTACGTCCCATCCATGAAGAAGACGTTTGCCGAAATGTCGACAGCGGAAAAAAACGAAGTTAGTCATCGTGGTCAAGCAATGGCCGCACTCTTAGAACAATTTCCAACTTGGTGGGCGGAAGATTGATGAAATTACTAGTTGTTAGTGATAGCCATGGTGATCGAGCCATTCTTGAGCAACTGGTCGACCAATTTTCCGGTCAGATTGATGGTTGGTTTCACTGTGGCGATTCAGAACTACCTGCCGATGATCCACTATGGCAAATCTTTCATGTGGTTGGTGGGAATATGGATTTTGACCCACAATATCCTGAACAATTATTGATCCCAATGGCGCAGCAGCGGATCTTCTTGACGCACGGACATCGCTATCAAATTAAATTAGATCTCACCGCCTTAGCGCTGGCTGCCAAGCAAGAGCGAGCGACCATGGTCTTTTTCGGCCATTCGCATGAATTAGGATTAGCGCAAAATAATGGCGCGCTCTTTTTGAATCCAGGCAGCATCAGTCAGCCACGTGGTGAATTTGCCAAATTAGGCGGTACATTTGCAATTGTTTCCGTCAGCGGGCAACAGTGTCAGGTGGACTTTCATACGCGTGATGGTCAAATTGTATCTGAGTTAACGACAACCTTGACAATGGGGGACATAAAATGACGAAGAAAGTATTTGAATTTGATGATGACTTAGTGGTTAACCGATTGGGCTACGGAACCATGCAACTTCCCGGCAAGGGGGTCTGGGGTCCAAATCCAGATCCAAAGAATGCCGTCGCTGTTGTCGATGCGGTGCTAAACAGCGATGTGAATTTCATCGACACAGCGGATGCTTACGGGCCTTGGTTTGCTAACCTGTATTTAAAACAAGCGTTGCAGCATTACCAAGGTGCGCACAAGATGATTGCCACTAAGGTTGGTTTTACCAGACAAGGGCCCAATCAGTGGACGGTTCTGGGTGATCCTGCCTATTTGCGACAACAAGTAGAATTAAATCTCTTTTCTCTCGGGTTAGAGCAGTTAGACCTAGTCCAGCTACATCGCATTGACCCAGATTATCCACTGGCCGATCAGTTAGGCGTTCTAGCAGATTTGCAACATGAAGGGAAAATTAAGCACATTGGCCTCAGCCAAGTCAGTGTGGCTCAATTAGAGGCCGCTAGACAGATTGTTCCAATTGTATCCGTGCAGAATCGCTATAACTTGATTGATCGTAGTGATGAAGATGTGTTAGCGTATGCTCAGGAAAACCATTTGGCGTTCATTCCTTGGTTCCCATTAGCGACTGGTGAATTAGCTGAAGCTGGTGGCGTGTTAGCCAACATTGCGGCGATCCATCATGCAACGCCGGCTCAGATTTCATTAGCCTGGTTATTGCAACGCGCCGACGTCATTTTGCCAATCCCTGGCACCGCTAACGCTGCTCATTTCTTCAGCAATGCGGCTGCCGCAAATATTACGCTTAGCGAGGCAGAAATGACGGCATTGACCGACCTTTCTGCCGATTAATCACTTATTGAAAACGGTTTTTCCAGCGGCCATTTTTATGGTATGCTGGTGAAAAGTAACAAGTGACAGGCTTCATTAAATTAAATGTAGGTGGAGGCAAAATATGACAGGTGGACAAGTAGCTGGTTTAATTGCAGCGATCGCCTTTTTACTGTTGGTTTGTTTTATCGGTATCTTTCTAATGCGATTAACCAAAACATTTGGTGAAATTAACCGAAGCATGGTTGTGATTACCAGTGATGTGGACGTTTTATCGAAACAAGTTGAAGATATTATGGGCAACGCTAACGAGTTATTAGATGATGTGAATCATAAAGTAGCCACGATTGATCCAGTTTTCAAGGCCGCAGGGGATCTTGGTGAAAGTGTTTCAGATCTAAACCAAGCGACGCGTGATTTAACAGAACGGGTGACTAACTCTGGTCAGCGAGCGGGACGCTTTGGTTCGTTGGCAAGAACGGCAACGTCGGTTTACCACATGGTCGCTAAACATAATGCTAAACGGACAGATATCAACGAAAATTAGTTTTAGTGTAAAATCGACACTTTGATTCGATGAAAGCGGGGAACTCTTATGGCAAAAGGATTTTGGTTAGGTTTAGTGTTAGGTGGCGCTGCGGCATATGCCGGTTATCGATCATTGACGAGTGAACAACGGGAACATTTACGCGAAGAAGGGTTAGAACGTTATCAAGCCTTACGGGACCGCGCAGTTGACTACGCGTTTTATGCAGCCGATGCAGTGGATGATATGAAGGATTCGTTGCGAGATTATTCTGATTCAGCAACCGCCTCGGCACGTGATTTTGCGGACAATCTCGGTGATCATCGTGCGTCGTTTCGGGATCGGTTCGCTGCCGATCACGATGACTTTGATGCCGAAACTGAATCACTGCGCGCACAGCTAAACGCTGATGATGAAGATGGCGACGACGATGAGGACGATATTGTACTGACAGCTAGTGACTCAGTTGAATCGGCCGCAGACAGTAGCGCTGATGAAGATTCACACAGTGCAGCTACTTCCGCGACTGATGATCGTGCCACTTCGGCCACTGGCGATAACGATTCATCAGCGACGGAAAGCAGCTCCAGCGCGCAAGCTTAACGTGTCTGCTACTACAACTGTTGATTAATTGCTAATTGACGGTCGGGATTAGTTGTTGAATCGAGCCATACAAAAAGGAACTCACAAAGTGAGTTCCTTTTTGTATGGCTCGACAATCAAAGATTAACCGACATAAGTCAATTCTTTACTGGTATGGGTAAACGGTTCACAACCATCCGCTGTGATATGAACACAATCTTCGATTCGGACACCAGCGACATCCGGAATATAAATGCCTGGTTCAATTGAGAAGCACATTCCTTCGGTTAAGACGAGATCGTTACCCTCCATGATGCTTGGATATTCATGTTCGGATTGGCCCATCCCGTGTCCGAGACGGTGAATAAAGTATTCACCATAACCGGCGTGGTCAATAATATCGCGGGCGACTTTGTCAAGTTCGGCGGCGGTGATGCCTGGTTTAGCAGCGTCCATCGCAGCCAACTGAGCTTCTAAACAAACCTTATAAATGTCGGCTTGTTTTTCATTTAACGTGCCCAGTGCCACGGTCCGCGATGCATCGGAAATGTAGCCGTCGTGAACAGTACCGAGGTCAAATAAGACGAGCTCGTTATTTTCAATCTTACGATCGCTGGTTGCGCCATGTGGTTCAGCCGCGTGAGCGCCAGCTTGAATCAGCGTTTCAAAACTCATGTTCATGACGCCACGTTTCATCAATGCATATTGTAATTCAGCGGCCACCCGTTGTTCAGGAACACCAGCCGCGACAGCCTTGAACCCAATTTCGAAAGCGTAGTCCGCCTCCGCACCTGCTGCATTAAGTAACTCAATTTCGTGCGGTGTTTTAATCACCCGTAATGAAGCAATGAAGTCGGTGGCATCTGTATCAAACATGGCTGTTGGAAATTGTTCATGTAATTGATTAAAACGTTCAATGGTCAAATTGCCCATTTCGATTGACCACTTGGCGGTTTTAGTGGTTCGATGTTTGATTTGATCAGCGATCATGGCATAAGCATTTTCGTGATCTAAGTAACCATATACCCCAAATGGCCAACCAGTGTCTTTCACGGCTTCGACTTCTAGCGCTGGACAAAATAAGAAAGGATCTTGGTCAGGGAATACGACTAAGGCCAATACTCGTTCAATGGGGTCTGACCCAAAACTAGTTAAGTACTGAATCGTCTGAAAGTTGCTAAAGTATGCGACGTCAACGCCTTGATCGTTGGCCCATTGGCGTACGCGGTTAAGCTGTGTATAATCTGCCATTATGCGCTCCTTAATAATAAGATTTTCGATAAACAAATTTAGTATAGCACAACAGGTGTGGCTTCTTGCAGAAGACCGGGGTTTGCTTTATATTTAAAGAAAGCGGTTACAAAATTGCTTTCATAGGCGTATTTTGTTATATTTGAGTGGCTGTGAAAACGAATGAAAACAAATTAAATCAATGATGAAAGGGTATAACATATGGATAAACAAACCGTTACAATTTATGACGTCGCTCGTGAAGCGGCCGTTTCTATGGCGACCGTTTCGCGTGTCGTTAATGGAAATCCCAACGTGAAACCTGCTACCCGGCAAAAGGTGCTCGATGTGATCGACCAGCTCGATTATCGACCAAATGCGGTGGCCCGAGGATTAGCATCGAAGAAAACAACAACCATCGGCGTTGTGATTCCAGATTTAACTAACTCCTATTTTTCTGAATTAGCCCGAGGAATTGATGATGTGGCGCTGATGTATAAGTACAACATTATTTTAGCTTCCTCAGATGAAAACCATGATAAAGAACTGCAGGTCGTTGATAACTTAACGGCTAAGCAAGTTGATGGCATCATTTTCATGGGTAATCAAATTAGTGATGAATTACGTGAAAGTCTTGATCGAGCACATGCACCGATTGTATTAGCCGGATCTGTCGATGAACAACGACAGTTACCATCGGTGAATATTGATTATGTTGCCGCTGTGACCGATGCGATGAATCGATTAATTCAACGTGGGAACAAACGCATTGCATTTGTAACGGGATCAATGGAAGAAAGCATCAATCATGATTACCGCTTGAAGGGGTATCAGCAGGCTTTGAGTAGTGCGCGGTTAAACTATGATGCGGGGCTCGTCTTCCAGACCGATTATTCGTATCGTGCTGGTTATGCACTGGCACAAGCATTACAGGATGTGAAAGCGACCGCGGCCTATGTTGGTGATGACGAATTAGCCGCCGGTGTCTTAAATGGTTTAACTGATGCAGGGGTTAAGGTACCAGAGGACTTTGAAGTCATCACCAGTAATGACACACGGTTCACAGAAATTACCCGTCCGCGGATGAGTTCAATTACGCAGCCGCTTTATGACATCGGTGCCGTATCGATGCGCCTGTTGACGAAACTCATGAATAATGAAGAAATTGGCGAACGGACCGTGGTCTTACCTTATGGCCTAAAGAAACGCCAATCGACTAAATAGATAAGGCGCGGCAAATAAGCATGTAAAGAAACGATGTCCTTTAATTTTGATTAGGGGACATCGTTTTTTTCTCTAATAAAAATAGATTAAATATCGAACAGTTCCTTTGCTGAGGATTGGATCGCAGGTAGGAGTGGTTTGGTTCGCTCCATCGCCCTAGGTAAGCAAGAAATCCCAACTTGGAAAGAAAGCTCTTTGAGAGGAATGGGTAGTGTGATGGCATCGATATGCTTGAACTGATGTTTGATGAGGATGTCTGGCGCAACCGTTACGCCAACTCCGTTAACTGCTAAGTTAATCGCGCTTTCAAAAGTTGGTAATTTAATTGCATCTGACATGTGGGTGCCATGTTTGGTTAACCAAGCCATAATTAAACCATTGCTGAATGATTGGTCTGCAGTTGAAATGAGCCGCAGTCCATCTAAGTGGCTGAACTCTAATTGAGATAAGTCTGATGGTTGATCAGAAGCACGAATTGGTGCCGGCATGATGAGTGTTGCGGGCTGGTTGGTAATTAAGGTAAATTGTGCTTCGCTATTCGACAAAGGGGAACCAAGCAAGGCATCGATATTACCGTTGAGCAAACTATTTTCAGCCGCCTTACCGGCTAAAGCAGTCACACTAATGTGCAAGTCGGGATTTTGCCTAATTAAGTCTTGAACGATCAAGCTGAGCCAATGATGTGTGATCGACGGATCAACTGCGAGCTTTAATTGGTGGCTTTGTGCCTGCTGGTGAGCAAAGTGGCTCATTTCAGAATCCATTTCTTGGGCCAATTGTTGCGATCTTTGTAGGTAGTTTAACAAGCGAGTGCCTGCCAAAGTAAGGGTGATTGGTCGATTTTTATGATTAATCAATTGAACGTGGAAGCGATCTTCGGCTTGGCGAATAATGCGACTCACGTAAGGTTGTGTAACAAATAGTTTTCTAGCTGCACTTGAGATGCTGCCTGCCTCCTCAATTGCTTGAAGAAATGTTAGTAAAGTGTTATCCATGGCACTTGCTCCTTGCTGGAAAGAGTTAGTTGTATGCCATAAGTTTAGAACACTCTCAAAGCAGAAAGTACAAAACTCTTATGCTATAATAATTATTTACGTATAACTAAACAGTTATAAAAGGAGTATTGTTTGATTCTACAAGCAAGCTGTAAGATGTAAACTAATCAAAATCATGATTAAAAATTTATTGATATTGTCATGTGGGGGAGCTATATGTCACAAGCAGAAGAGACTTTTTTTAAGACCATGTCACCGGTTGACAAACGATTATTTGCCGATGGGGCTAGCCTAGAGGAGGCCGTTACTAGCCGGCTTGATCGCCATCTTCAGCAAGTTCTGCAAGAGCCCAAAATGATGAAAGCCTTTCGCGCTGATTTAGTGATGGGGTTAACGATTTTTGATGAACATCATCAAATTGACCAAGCAATTGGGTGTGCGGCCAGGATTCAGTTTATTGATAGCTGTGGAGTTGTTTTAGAAGCACTTGAACGAGGGGAACATGCTTTTTATCTACCGAACCATTACGTGATCTTGGATTTAGGCTTTGAGTATATCCAGAAACATCAAGATCTGGATCAAGAGATGTTGACTTACCTTTTGATGCAAAGTTATGTTGCAATTCGGCCAGTTTTGTCTTACGTGTATGAAGATCTAGACGGTTTTTTAAGCATGTTAAAGGTGTATTCAAGGAATCTTGAACGAAAAGAACCACGTTCTAAACTACATGTTCTGACAGATTACTTTCCGATGCGTAAAAATTGGGACATAGATTTTCTACAACAGCAGGGCTACATGCTGATCTAATTATAACGTCAGTCTTATATTATTATGGAAACCTTTGCAAATCCCATTGGTTATGAAATAGAAATATCGTAAACTTACGGTAGTTGTTATTAAGATATTCTTACGATTCAATAATCGCGAGTCTGTCTTAAATTTCTTTTTTTACTTTTGGAGGTAGGAAAATATGTCACGAGATACAAAGAAACGTTTCAAGATGGTCAAGGCTGGTAAACAATGGTTGATCGTGCCGATCACTTTCTTGTCGTTAGGTGCATTTGCCGGTGGTGTTCATGCCGATAGTAGCAATGAACAAGGCGCTGCTGGTCAAACAAGCACTGAAGTTGTTAATCAGATGAAGAATAACCAGCCTGGTACAGCGACTCAGCCAGCACCTGGCGTTCAAGCCGGACAATCCGCTCAGGATCAAAATGCGACTAACATTGCTAATGGTCAAGGTAATGCTGGTACACCTTCAGCATCTACGATTGCTGATCAATCAGCTAAGGACCAAAGCAATACGAACATGGCTAAGGGCCAAGGGTCTGCTAGTCAAGGCAACGTTGCTGAAAGTGATAGCAATCAAACTGTTAATCAGGCTGTCATTGCAGCTAAAGCGGCATTAGCACAAGCTCAACAGGGAGCTACTACATTAAAAGCTAACGCCTTGACAAGCTACAAAGCATCTATGGCGCCATATCTAGCAGCGGTCAACACTGCTATGCAACAGTTAATGGCAGATACATCAGCTAATGACGCACAAACTATTGCTAAGGATAAGGCAGCGCTTGATACAGCTACACAGACTGCCAACACGCAATCTGCTAATTTCCAAAAATTACTTAACGCTAATAACGCCACAGCTGATCAGGGTGTGGCTGATGCACAAACAACCTTGACGAACGCTTCCAATGACGTCCAAGGTGCTGCAGATGGTCAAGCGGCTGGAATTGACGCTGTTTTAAACGGCAACCAATTAGGCAGCAACGTATTGGCTGGTAAATCAGACAAGTTTGTCTTAGCTTACAATGAAGCCGTTGCCGGCGCCAATGCAGGTGTACAGGCTGCTAAGACAAATACTGCTGCTTCAGATGCAACAATTATGGCTGGTGGTCCTGCATTCAAGCCTGCTTATCAAGCAGCCTTAGAAAAGACTTACGCTGATATGGGTAAGGCTGACGGCACTTTGGCCGCTGAAAAGGGTGTTTCACCATTAACTACTCAGGAGTTGGCAACTAAAGCACCATCTTATCGGACTGCTTACCAAGATGCTTTCCGTCAAACGAGTACAGCCATTTTGGCACAAACTGCTGAAGGAATTCAACAAGCCTCTAACGATATCACTGCTGGAATCGCACCAATGACCGATGCCCAGTTAGCTGCTAAGACACCTGGTTTCCGTGATGGATACAATAAGATCATGAAGCCACACTTGGCTGAAGTAGCTCAGGCTGATCAACTTGCATCAAAGGGCCAAGGACAAGCAACACAAAGTAGTCAAGCTACGATTGATCGCGACGCAGCAACTGATGAAGCTACTAGTGATGCGTTAAATAACACTCACCTTGGTGGAGATGTCCTTTCAGGTAAGAGTGAAGCCTTTGTTAGTGCTTACAACGATGCTTACAAAGGTGCTCAAGATGGCATTGCTGCCGCTGAAGCAAACAAAGTTCTGTCAGAAGCAGAATTAGCTGCTAAAACGCCTGCATACCGGACAGCTTACAAGACTGCTTTTGCCAAAACTAGTTCAAATATCTTAGCATCTAGTGCTAAGGGTATTGATCAAGCAACGAAAGATTTTGCTGCTGGTAAACAAGCAAGCGAACAAGAGTTAGCTACTCAAGACCCAGCTTATCGCGCTGCTTACAACAAGCAGTATGGTAAGTTGACTGCTGAAAAGTTAGCAAATGCTGGCCAAGGCCAAGCAACGCAAAACAGCCAAGCTACGATTGATCGCGATGCAGCAACTGACGAAGCTACGTCTGATGCATTGAACCACACGCACCTTGGCAGTGATATTCTTTCAGGCAAGAGTGAAGCGTTCGTCAATGCATATAATGATGCTTACAAAGGCGCTACTGATGGGATTCTTGCTGCTGAAAAGAACCAAGTTTTATCTGAACAAGAGTTGGCAAGTAAGAGTCCTGCATACCGCACCGCTTACAAGAATGCATTCACTAAGACTAGTCAAAACATCTTGAAGTCAACTGCTGCAGGTATCGATCAAGCTACTAAAGACTTCGCTGCTGGTAAACAAATGAGCGAACAAGAATTAGCTGCTCAAGACCCAGCCTTCCGTGATGCTTACAACAAGCAATACGGCCATTTGACTGCTGAAAAGTTGGCTGAAGCTGGTCAGGGTAAGGCAACTGAACCTGATCAATCACAACTTGATGCTGACCGTCAAAAAGCTAAAGATGATGCTGCTAAGGGTAATGGCGGGGATACCAACAAACCTAGTGACAACAATGAGAGCAAGGGTGAAGGCGACGGTTCGACGACTGATACCAAGGGTAGTGAAGCGGCTGGTAACAAGGCCACAAATGGGTCTGAAGTTGCTGGTCAAAATGGTGCCAAAGTAATGCCAACTGCTGTCGCAGGTAGCAAGACGGAAGCTAAGTCAGCTACTGCTAACAAGGCCGCTGCATTACCTGCAACTGCTGCTGACGAAAACGCCGGCGCTGTTCTTGGATTGACTTTGATTGCTACTTTGGGTGCAGGTTTACTGAGCTTCGGTCTTAAGCGCAAACACGCTTAATCAAGCGATGTAGTTGTGGTGATTAACTTCCAAAAGTAAACGATCTCCGTTTGCTCAGGTAGATTGAGCATCTCAAAGCATACACAAAAATTTTTAAAAGATTGTGTCTCAAATGGGGCACGATCTTTTTTGTGCTTAAAATGAATTATTGGCAAGGGACAATCTTTGCACATCACGCCAAAATTTGGCATGCTGTTGTCAGCGCGAGCCAAAAATCAAGGTTCAATAAAGGAGTTAGCTACCGATGGAGATTTATTTAAATTTTGAAGATCAGGCAGCCGAAGCCATGGCCTTTTATGGGACTGTCTTCAAGACGAAACCAAGTGATGTGATGCATTTTAGTGACATGCCAGATGATCCCAATCATCCGGTACCTGAGGCGGTAAAATCTTTAATTATGAATGCAAGTATGAAGTTAAACGGGACCCGGGTCATGTTTTCCGATGCACCTGTTGGCCTAGCCCCAAAGCTGGTCAAGGGTAATAATATTTCGCTAGTTATCCAGGCCAAGACTGAAGCAGAAGCCCAAGAATTATACGACGGACTGTCTGCAGATGGTGAGATCAAGATGGCATTAGCACCGCAATTTTGGGCAAAGCTGTATGCTAATTTTACGGATAAATTTGGGATTGAATGGCAAATTAATTACGGACAACGCGTCGACGAGATCGATTAAAAAATGAGTGGTTGTTACGAGAAACTTTGCCAACAGAACTGCATGGTATGCAGTTAAAAGCTTAGCAAAGGGAGGGTGTGTTGATACTGCTGATTGGAACCTGTTTTAGTTTCAAATGAACTATTTTTATATTGGTAAGCGATCAGGCCGAGACAAAATTTTGATTTTGTCTCGGCCTGACTAATTATCTAACCATATTCATCACAGATGATAAAACAAAAACTTTCATATTTTAGATTATCCGGTTAAAAAGTTTGATTGAAGTTTCATTGTTGACGTGAGTTTAATAATTCTCTCAGAGCGACGCCGGTCCTTGAATCGTCGTGGTTTACGGCATCTTTTGGCCGACCACTAAACATCAACTGTCCTCCATACCGGCCTGCATCAGGCCCAATATCAATGAGCCAATCAGCCTGACTGATAACAGCCAGGTTATGTTCAATGAGAATTAAAGAATTACCTTGATCGACTAACTGATTGAACAACCTCATCAAACGATCGGTGTCTTTCAAATGGAGACCGGCTGTGGGCTCATCTAGTAAATAGATCTCACCAGAATGACTGAGTTCTAATGCCAACTTGAGTCGTTGCCGTTCGCCGCCTGACAAGGTGGTGAGGGGCTGGTCCAATGTGAGGTAACCAAGACCCACTTGATCTAAATGGCCTAACTTTTCTGCAATCTTGGGTTGATCAGAGAAAAAAGCCAGTGCATCTGTCACTGTCATCGCTAGAACATCAGCGATGGTTTGCTGGTGATACTGGTAGTTTAGTGCTTCTTTATTATAGCGTTTGCCGCCACACAGTTCACAGACTTGAATTACCGGATCCATGAATGCCATGTTGGTGATCGTCACGCCTTTGCCATGACAACGTGGGCAGCCCCCTTTACCGTTATAACTGAATAGTTGTGTTGATACGTTATTGTTTTTAGCAAACAATTTTCTGACCGAATCCAGAATTTCTAAGTACGTGATCGGTGTTGACCGAATTGTAATGCCAACCGGGTCTTGACTTAAATCGACATAGTCATCTGTCAGTTGTTGTTTGAGCGCTGATACTAGGGAGCTCTTTCCAGACCCTGCAACTCCAGAGATCACCGTGAGGACGCCCAATGGGATGTCGACTGAAACGTTTTTTAAATTGTGTATCGAAATGTCACGTAACGCTAAGGAACCCGTCATTGGCCGATTTTTGCCAAACAAAATAGGGCGCCGTAGCCAGTCAGCGGTAAGTGTTTTTGATTTTAAAAGTTCAGGGTAGCTACCGGTAAAAGTCACTTTTCCACCAGCTTGCCCCGCTTGCGGCCCAATTTCAACTACGTAATCAGCGAAGTCGATCATACTAGGATTATGCTCCACGATCAAAATAGTGTTGCCTTTTTCTTTAAGCCTTGTCAGCGCACGTTTAATTAGTTGAATATCGTGGGGATGCAAACCTACGCTAGGTTCATCCAGTATATAAACCATATCGGATAGCGCGCTGGTCAAGAATTTAGCGATCTTAATTCGTTGGGCCTCGCCACCTGAAAGTGTATTTGTACTCCGATTTAAGGTGAGATAGCCTAACCCGATATCGATCAAGGACTGGATCTTTGTCTTTAATTCTCGAATGACATCAGTGGCAAGGGGCACCTTGATTGCGTTCAGAAAACGTATAACATGGATTAAATCAAGTTCGCTGACCTCTGCAATATTCATATCGTTAATATGATTAGTAAGTACTTTTGGGTTTAACCGTGCTCCATGACAAACAGGGCAAGGTTGCCGGGTGACAATGGCAGCAATCGCGGCTTGATGATGTTTGGCTTCAGCTTTACCCAAGATTGAGCGGCGAATCCGTGGAACTAAACCTTCATAAAGGGCAGATTTGTACCAATTGGCTGGCGGATTCTGTAACTTTTGCTGTGGTGCGTGCATGAGCAGCTCGAATTCCTTAGACGTATAGTCTTTCAATGGTTTGTCGTTGTCGAATAATCCTGTATTGACGTACCGTTTCCAGCGCCACGTATTGACGCCAAAGCTTACAAACGTCAGTGCACCTTGGTTCAATGATTTCTCTGGATCAATCAGTTTTGATTCGTCGATGTCGTCCACATAACCTAGTCCCTGACAGTGCGGACACATCCCTTGAGGGAGATTGAATGAAAAAGAGTCCGAATAACCAACAAAAGGTTTTCCAATTCGTGAAAAAAGCAGTCGGAGCAATGAATAAGCGCCTGTATAAGTTGCCAGCGTTGAGCGTGCATTTTTTCCAATTCGTTGTTGTTCAATTACAATGGCAACAGGTAGATGGTCAATGCTATCGACGTGAGGTTGACCGAATTTGGGCAAGTACTGTTGCGTAAAACTGGGAAATGTTTCATTGAGTTCCCGTCTTGAGGCGGCAGCGATGGTATCAAAAACCAATGAAGATTTACCAGAGCCAGATAAACCCACGAATACGGTGGTTTGGTATTTTGGAATCTTCAAACTTACGTGCTTTAAATTATTTTGCGTGGCGTCGGTCACGTCAATCGATCCCCGGGCAAATAAATCCTTCATTTGTCGATCCCTCCTTTACATCTTTTTTCAGCATAGCACGAAGAAAATTTTTCCGGAAGTTTTTGGGCTAAATCAAAGCAATGAAGAAGGACCTGCTGTTGACAGTCTTCGTTTACTTTAAAACTTAAATGAATGACCATAAATTCAGATTCGTGGATGTCGAAAAAATAAAGGGGCTGGGATTAGACTTCTTATAAACATTGGCATTCTATTTAGCATGTTTATTTTTAGATTTGGATATAGTTAGTTTAAATAAGATAAATTAAAAGTACCCGTGGCGGGAGAGTGACTAATAAAAGTCAGATGTATCGGAAAGATAATGTGTGGAAAAAAGTTTAATTACTTTTTAAATGGAGATAGATATCCAACATAATAATTCGCTCTGCAGCGATTACGTACAAGATTTTGAATGTATTCTGAGATTAGAGCAATGCTTACCATCTGGATGATTGGGTAAATTAAACAATAGCTATTGATAATAGATGAGAATCCTTAGTAATGCAGCCATTTCGAATACAGGGGTAGTTAATGATGGGGTGGCGTATTGTTGTAGTAGGCATTTAGAAAATAGAGCTAGTTTAAAAATGAACAATTTAGGAAGACCTAGGAGGTTAACCTGGGTTTTACTTGTCATAGTATTTGTATACACTCTGAGATTGTTGAAAAAAGTGATTTGTTAGGCAATTTTGACTGCCCATCATCTTTATTTGTGATATGGATTTCATCTGTTTGTTTAACGAAATGCTGATGATAATCATGCGAAAAAAATTATAAATATTTCTGGAACAAATCACTCAAATAAGTGGGGCTATGATAGAATGTTGGCGCCAAATAAAATTCAATCGGGAAGGATCGTGATTCTGATGGCAACACGTTACCTTGATGATAGTTTGACGCTTCACACTGATACTTATGAGATTAGTATGTTACAGACGTATTTTGAGGAAGGGGTGGCTGATCGGCACGCTGTCTTTGAACTGTACTTTCGTGATTTACCTTTTCACAATGGCTACGCGGTGTTTGCAGGTGTAGAACGTTTGATCGGTTACATTAACCAACTTCGTTTTAGTGAAGCAGATCTTGAGTATCTAGCGAGTTTAAATCAGTATTCAGTCGGGTTTTTAGAATATTTACGTAACTTCCGGTTTACTGGAACCATACGTGCTGCCCGCGAAGGCGACCTGGTTTTTAATAATGAACCTGTCGTTCAAGTTGAAGGTACGCTTGCGGACTGTCAACTAGTTGAAACTGCGTTGCTCAACATTGTTAACTATCAAACACTGGTCGCGACGAAAGCGGCACGAATTCGCTCCGCCGCTGGCAGTGATGGCATAATGGAATCCGGTAGCAGACGTGCGCAAGAAATGGACGCAGCTATTTGGGGAACGCGCGCTGCGTATATCGGTGGCTTTGATTCAACGAGTAATATGCGAGCTGGAAAAATTTTCGGTATTCCTGTGAGTGGCACGCATGCTCATAGTTTGGTACAAACGTATCGGAATGATTACGATGCCTTTTTGGCCTATGCGCGTTCCCATAAGGATTGCATTTTTTTAGTTGATACGTATGATACGCTCCGATCAGGAGTTCCAAGCGCAATTCGCGTTGCTCGTGAAATGGGCAACCAAATTAACTTTTTGGGTGTGCGGATTGATTCAGGAGATATGGCGTATATCTCTAAGCAAGTCCGGAAACAATTAGATGAAGCTGGTTTCCCAAATGCGAAGGTTTACGCTTCTAATGACCTTGATGAACAGACAATTACTAACTTAAAGATGCAACACGCAAAAATCGATGTCTGGGGCGTGGGGACAAAATTGATCACGGCATATGATCAACCCGCTTTAGGTGTTGTATACAAATTAGTTTCGATCGAAGATGAACGAGGTAAGATGGTAGACACCATTAAATTGTCAAGCAACGCCGAAAAAGTAACCACCCCTGGGAAAAAGCAAATTTGGCGGATTACTAAGCGAGTTGATGGAAAATCGGAAGGTGATTACGTGGCTTTAGCGGATGAACGACCTGACCAAGTCGATAAGTTGCACATGTTTCATCCAACCTATACCTATATTAATAAAAATGTATCCGATTTTAACGCTCGTCCCGTCTTGATTGATATATTTAATCAGGGACAGCAGGTTTATGAAATACCTACGTTGATGGAGATAAAAAAATTTGCAGCTGAACAATTAGGCTCGTTATGGAGTGAATATAAACGAGTTTTAAATCCGCAAATTTATCCAGTGGATTTATCACAGAGGTTGTGGGATCACAAACACCATGTCATTGATGAAGTGCATGCTTATGTAAGCTCCTTGAGGTTCAATGATCAGGACATTTCATCTAACAAAACTGTCCAGTGAATTCGTTAACTAAGATGGCCGCATTTTGAATATGACCATTTAGTTAAGGTTGGCAAGCTAAACCGGCGCTTATCTTTGCACAAACCGTGTTTCATTCGTATCACGAGTAGGCAAACAAGAGTAATCTATCTATCTTGGTTGTGGCAACCTTGGCAGTGCATCGTGATATGTCAGTTATACAAGGTCATTATCTTTCGAATGAAGACGAGTACGTTCTAGTATGTTTCAAAAACTACGTGAGGCAATTGAAGTCACGTGCCACTGGCGATACAGATGGTAAGGTTATTTTGCCCAAAATAATAATTATTTTAATAAGAAGTGGCCTAAATATGTCAGGACACAGTAAATGGATTCCTGAGGCAAATTTGCTCCATTAAAAATCGCGAAAAGTGCTGCTACCATTGACTTGGTGGCAGCTTTTTATTTTTACCCAAAAAAGTGAAATATAAGGACTTTTCCCTGCTTTTGGCAAAAGAGAGATCAAAATGAGCACGCAGTTTTGTAGGGCAAGGTTTTTGGGACACTAAGACAGTTGATTGTGTGAAACATCGTTATGTGGCAAAGCAGAGATCAAAACGAGACCAACTGCCTGAGCTAGCTGGTTATGAATGCTTTGAAAGATAGTTGGATATTCTATGACGAAGTAAGCCATTTTTAGGCCACTGATTAACCGGTGGTATAGCTACTTCGTAAGGTTAAGAAGAAAAAAGTAGGCATGTTTTGAAGCAAAGTGCTTGTGGCTGTTGGACTAAGGTGCCATCGCAAAATCGGGTTTTCACGCGTCCACACAGAGTATCTATATGAGTAATATATATTTATACCAATCCTCGAGTCAAATCGGACACACGGCCTCAAGATCCCCAAGGAACTCGCAATAGGGATGAGTAGAGAGGGTAAACCGAGGGAGAAATCGAAAATTTGGCCGCTTATTCGGTGTACTAATTCATTAAGAAGAAGTGATTTTTTGATTTTTGAGAACCTAGATTAGAGGAAAATTCTTAAAAACGTCTGTATTCCTGAACTGAAATTTTGCGGCTAAACTCGTAAAAACGTCTGCATTGTTGACCTAAAATTCAAATGAATTATGGTCAAACTTTAGAACGGATTACTGATTAACCGCTGGCCAATGAGAAGCATAATGAAGAGTGGATTAACGGTTGCATATAGTAGTCAAAACGCTTGACCTCGCTAGTATTCAAAAATTTTGGTCAAAGAAAGAGATAACTTTCATGCGCAACTGACTTGAACAGATCGTACACTAGTTTCAGTTAAGAAATGCTTGAAAGCTAAAACTGTTGTTGCTGTTGTTCAAAATCAAAGCCAAAACTCTGTATTGATTCAAAGCAAACAGCAATCCATTGAATAGAGATAGTAGTTAGCTAACCTTGATTAAGGTGAGTTGAAAATAAGGACTTGTTATAGCGGGAACGTATGTTCTATAATCTTCTTTGAAAGAAGGCTGAATTATGAGCATTACAGATCAAAGATGGCAAGTGCAATTGATGAACATACCCCATGGCACAAGATTCCATTTAATGGACCTACCAATTTATCCGGTGTTTAAGGATGATCCACGAAAGTTGGTTGAATTTCAACGGGAGTTCGAAGATTGGATCAAATCCACTAACGAACAATTTGTGAGCCGTGGTGCTAGTGATTATCTAAAGGTTTAATCATGAAGACTGATTCTCAGATCATTACTGAGCGGATCGATAAGCTCTTTAAACGGGCACCCAGAACTATATATAAGATTGAGTGTGTGAATGATCGATTCGATCGAACCTATAATTTTTTCTTTGAGGTTCATCCTAAAGGAAAGAGACCACATTCCACGCCACTACATACCATAGAACGTTATGAGCTTGCTTATTTAGAACAAGTAATTAAGCAGATTAGACAGAAGACTCAATTGACCATTTATTATGCCGGCTTTATGGGCAAACACTGGCCATATGCTCAGACTCCGATCCAGAAGAGGCCGATCGCCAATGAATATAAGTTGGCGGAGAATCAGCATGGTTAAGATTAATGTGAAGCCGTTGAATTGAAATGGGAGGTTTACTCCAACCTACGTAAATAAAAACGCTACTTTATGGATCAAAGTAGCGTTTTTTTAATGCTTGAAAATGCTTGGATTAATGTGGATACAACATAAATGCGCTCGTTAGTGTTGCCACCAAAAAGCCGGATGTATCAAACAGATAATGCATGGCAAAAGAGGCCCAAATGCTCTTTGAATGAAGATAAGCACCTGTCATAAGAATTCTTTCGACACCAATTACAAATAACATTTGTGGTAGATTCCAATCGTAAACGGCAAAATGAGCCAAACCAAAGACAAACATGGAAACAATGAGTGATCCCCAAATGGCGGTGTTTCGATTGAGCTTAAATTGTTGCATCAAGATGGCGGTCATCGCCAGGAAAATAAATATCCCGAAAAATTCTTCCATCATCAATTGGAAAAGGCTGTTGAAGGCTTGGCTAAAAAAGATCGCCCATCTGTGTGACCCGCTTAACACGGTAGTATTGGAATTTGCGATGAATTTAACACCAAGCAACGAAAGTATTACTTGTGAAACACCTGCATAGATATACTGGAAGATAAGTAGGGCTGCTGTATATAGCCATTCTTTAAAAGTCACATGGTGGAACAGGTCCGAAAGTGGTCTGCCGGTTATTAGTCGGTAACCAATTATAAATAAGCATACTGGCGTTAACGATAGGATTAAGAAAGCGATCCACGCATGAATACGCGGGATTTTTTCAGAGGCCATAATAGCGCCTACAATCAGAACGATTGAATAAATGAATAACAGCCAGAGACGATTGTTTTTAATATGGTCATCTACAAGTGGTAAAGGTCGAGTATCGCCACGACGTTCAAAAAAATTATTTTTCATTTGTATATCCCCCAAAGTAGTTTTCCTTACCTCGATTAATGAAGAAATGATTTCATAAGGATTGGTGTGATGTAGTATTCGATCAGTGCGGCAAAAAATAGTGGAATAACAGCCTGTAAGATGCTATCTACAGCAGCATTTTTTAAAACATTGCTAAATGGAGTTTGGGTTCGATGACGGAATCGTTGATAAACATAGTGACCCAAAGATGCACCGATAGCAGCGGCTAGGAACTGACTTGAGAATTCAATTATGCCATGGGGCAATACGCCAACTAATAAGATAAGTGGAGGGCATTGTGCCAGGCCCAATAGAGCACCTATAATTGCCGCATTGTAAATAACCCACAAGTAAGAGAAAGATAGCAGGATTAGTCCGGCTAAAATTATTGCTAGACTAGCCATAATTTTATTAATATATATTCCGAGGAAACCTTCACTGCCACCTTTGATTTTGGTTTGATGCACTAAACCAAATATTTCTTTCTTTAAACCACTGTAGCGAACGATTAACGCGACTATTACCCAAGTTATAATCATTACCACCAAATATTGTAAGTCGCGATGCAATTAGTCCTTCTTGAAACGGTTAAATGAGTCATTAATCATTTTATTTTTCTCCCCCTAAATGTTCAATTTAATGAATTAAGGATAGCAAGTGGTAGAGCAGCAGAAAACTTTTTGTGTTTTGAATTTGAAAAAGATATGGAACACAAATGTAAGAGGCGCTCAAATCTTTATAAGATTGGCAGGATGGGTAAGCAAAGCTTCGCTTATTTGGGCTTAAAAAAAACTAGTTATTTTCAGCCATTACTAAATCGACGGCATCTTAACTTTATTTGAATTAAGAGCAAGGGGAGGCAATCAAGTTCGAGTTTTAGTAAATTGGTCATAGTCGATAAAGAAACCGACTTCAATAGCTTCATCAAAGTCGGTTTCTGCTTAAATGTAGTTCAATAATTGCAAATCATAATTTCATTGCTAAATGTTGCTGATTAAGTTCTGTTATTTTAATTGGACGGCTCTCATTCTATATCAGATTGGTTGTCAGGCCATTGTTCATTGAGCTTTGAAGGTAACAGCATCAGAACTAAAAACCAAATGCCCCCAATAAGTGGAATAACCTCAATTAAAATCCACCAGTTACTTCGGCCTGTATCGTGTAATCGACGGGCGCGGATCGTGAAATTAGCGATCCAAAAAATTAATGAAATCACCCAGATGCTGGTGTCCGTTGCGAAAACCTCAAATGGATTTGACGCAGTGAAGGCTCTTGCAGGGGTACCCAATAATAATTCGATGATTAAAGCGATAATGAAATTAATAATAATTGGTACCCAATACTGGCGACGCGTTGCAGTAGCATCCCATTTGAACATTTTTGTCCAAAATTCTTTATAAGCATTCATGATAATCTCCCCCTCATTTTCTTTGAGTGTAAATCATGCAAAATAGTTGTTCAAAAAGTGGTACTTGTGAGTTGACTAGGATTTCGTAAAAACATTGAATTTGGCTGGACATGTCTGGATTAATGTAGATACAACATAAATGCACTGGTGAGCGTTGCCAGCAAAAAGCCAGATGTATCAAATAGGTAATGCATAGCAAACGAAGTCCAGATACTCTTGGAATGAATGTACGCACCCGTCATAATAATTCGTTCCACGCCAATTATTAGTAACATTTGTGGGATATTCCAATTGTAGACAGCAAAGTGAACCATACCAAAGACAAACAAGGAAACAATTAGTGATCCCCAGATGGCTGCATTTCGAGTGAGTTTAAATTGCTGCATCAAGATGGCGGTCATTGCTAAGAAAATGAAAATCCCTAAAAATTCTTCATTCATTAATTGAAAAAGGCTATTAAATGCCTTGTTTAAGAACAGGGTCCATTTATGTGCACCACCGAGAGCTGTAAAATTAGGATTGTTTACAGATTTTATGCCAACTAATAATAGAATTTTTTGTGAAATGGTTCCGTAAATGTACTGGGAAATTAACAATAGCGCAGCGAATAACCACTCTTTGAAAGTAACATGGTGGAAAAGATGCCAAGGTGTTTGACCAGTAATCAGCCGATATCCGCCAAGAAATAAACAAGTTGGTATTAGTGAAAGTATGAAGAAGGATGACCACGATCCTGCATTTGATACATGTTCAGAAATTAAAATGACACTGACCATTAAGACAATTGGATAAATAAACAATAACCAGAGTCGAGTGGGATTAATCTGGTCTCCAACCAGTGGAAAAGGCCGAGTATCGCCACGCCGTTCAAAAAAGTTTTTTTTCATTTTTGTGTTCCTTCCGGAAAAAATCTAAGTCTGGTTAACCGAGAACTGACTGCAAGATCAATGGTGTGATATAGGTCTCTATTAATGCAGCAAAGAATAATGGAATGGCAACGTATAAAATAGTATCGATAGCGATATTCTTCATGGTGTTACTAAATTTTTCCTCTGTTCGGTGTCGAAGGCGCTGATAGACGTAATGAACTAATGTTGCGCTAATGGCAGCTGCAAAGAGTTGGGAAGAAATTTCGAATATGCCATGTGGCAATACACCTGCAAGAAACATTGCAAATGGATTCGGTGACAGACCTAGTAACGCCCCAATGGTTATCGCATTATAGGTTATCCACAAATAATATAATGGGATGGGAATTAACCCAACTATAATAATACCGAGGCCAGAAGAAAGATTATGTCCATATAATCCTAAGAAGCTCTCATTACCCCCTTTGGGGCTTGTCTTGTCTATCAAGTGCCATATTACTTGATGAACATTACTGTATCTGATAACTAGGGTGACAATGATCCAAGTTATAATCATTATCACCAGATATTGTAAGGCACGATGTAAGTAGTCTTTCTTGAAACGGTTAAATGAGTCACTAAGCATTCCGATTACCCCCTAAAGAATAAATATGATGTTTCTAGGGTAGCAGCAGACCAGGGCTTGGGGAAATTTTTGTAATTTTAAGTTAGTTAAATAGTAAATTCAGAACCTTGGCAAAAAGTGGAACCATGACGAGCAAAAGATTGAAAAACATTCATGCGTAAATAAAAACGCTACTTTATTGGATCAAAGTAGCGCTTCTTTAAGGCTTGAATATGATTGGGTTAATGTAGATACAACATAAATGCACTCGTGAGTGTTGCCAGTAAAAAGCCAGATGTATCGAATAGGTAATGCATAGCAAATGAAGTCCAGATACTCTTGGAATGAATATACGCGCCCGTCATAATGATTCTTTCTACGCCAATTATTAGTAACATTTGTGGGATATTCCAATTGTAGACAGCGAAGTGAACCATACCAAAGACAAACAAGGAAACAATTAGTGATCCCCAGATGGCTGCATTTCGAGTGAGTTTAAATTGTTGAATCAAGATAGCGGTCATCGCTAAGAAAATGAAAATCCCTAAAAATTCTTCATTCATTAATTGGAAAAGGCTATTAAATGAGCTATTTAAAAATAGGGCCCATTTATGTGCACCACCGAGAGCTGTAAAATTAGGATTGTTTACAGATTTTGTGCCAACTAATAATAGAATTCTTTGAGCAATAGTCGCGTAAATATACTGGAAAATCAATAATAGTGCAGCATACAACCATTCTCTAAAAGTAACATGACGGAAAAGATGCCAAGGGGTTTGACCAGTGATCAGCCGATATCCACCAAGGAATAGTCCCGTTGGTATTAGTGAAAGAATGAAAAAGGATGACCACGATCCCGCATTGGATATGTGTTCAGAAATTAAAATAACGCTGACCATTAAGATGATTGGATAAATAAACAGTAACCAGAGCCGAGTGGGATTAATCTGGTCTCCAACCAGTGGAAATGAACGAGTATCGCCACGTCGTTCAAAAAAATTATTTTTCATTTGTGTGTCCCCCTCTAAAAGATAAATACGATGTATCTAGAATAGCAGTCGGACAGCGCTTGGGAAAATTTTTGTGTTTTTTAGTTAATTAAATAGTGATCTCAGAACATTGGGAAAGATGGCGACCATGACGAGCTAAAGATTGAAAAACGTCATGGCCTGCTCGTATTGAATAGCTGAGCAAACAAACCAAAAATCAACGGAATAAGTAATTTATGTAGACAATTCTACTGGCAAGCTCAGGACTTATAAGCAAACTCTGATCTGAAAGAGATGGCTTGCTAATGAATATAAATTAGACGAGGCTTAATCACACGAGGACCGGCGGCTAGCCGGCTTTTACTTTGGACATGTATTTACTCTGATTGAAGAGTGGAGCATGGTTAAGTTGATTACTTTGATTAGCGCTCCTTATTATCGGCGAAATTTCCTTAATCGCTTTCGCCGGAAGTACTGAAACGTCTGCTTTTTTGAACCAAAATTAGGCGATAATTTGACTAGGTTAAGGAACAATCCCCAGTGAGGATTAAGCTTCACAAAGTAGATTAAACCATTCTGATTATCGTTAATCATGAAGGCCACTTTTGGTCACATTGCTTGTTAGATCGGCGTTTTGAAAGAATTTGAACGAAGAGATAACTTTGATCAGATTAACCACTTGCTAGATCGTACAATGATCTTGTTGAAAAATGCTTAACCGATCAAAGCAAAAACAGCCACCGAGCTTTTTCTATTAAGCCAACAATGATTATAACCATGAAGAAGATTCATCAAGTGATTAATCATTGCAGCAGGCATTATACAACAATGAAGACTATGTTAAGTTGGTTCAAATCAGCAGAATTAAGTGATTATTCTAAATTGAATTAGCATTTTGTTAAGGCAAATTAGAACAAGACGACCTCAATAGTTGATGGCCACTGATCAAGTTAAAAGCTATGAATCAAAGAACGAGCCTTGGTGCCAAATTGATCTAACAGCCAAGTATTTAATCGCCAGCGAGGCAATCTTATCGCACAGATCGCCACACAGCCATCCAAGGTTGAAGACCAATATTCATACCAAACAGCAATCAAGATGGCACACAAGCTCACATGTTGGCACACAAGGGTTGATTATGGGATATGAAGACCTCTAAAGGTGATCGCATCAAGGTTAAGTGGATTGATTTAAAATGGCAAGTTGTTTAATCTGATTCAATCACTAAAATCGCCTGACTTTCCTAATTACTGGGAATGTATTCTAAAAGTTGCTTCATTATATGTATGTAGTGATGACCGGCTCTGCCGGTCTTTTGTTTTGCCCAAATTATAAACTTGGTCCAAATGGCAATCTTTAATTTGAGACGATCTTGCCGATGAATACTGCACAAGTGAATTATAGCCATTAGGTTAAGTTAGCAACCTGCCAGAGACGACCAATCCTGTGCCGAGAGACGATCCGTTCAAGAATACTTCATCACTGCGTTCCAGCTCAAAACTAAGATTTATGCATTCACCAGAGACGATACACTGCCAGGCGGTTAGTAGATTCCTTGAACAATACTTCATCAAAGTATTTGAGTTAATCATTATTGCCGTAACCATCATGAATGTGGCAAAGTTCAGACTTGATATAGGACGAATGGATCAAGAATACGGTATGCCCATTATTTAGCTAATTGATCTTGTTTTTCCTATTTGATGACGATTCTTTGAACAATACTGCCGGACCGTATTTCAGCCAATGAAGGCAGCAGTTTCGAACAAGCGAATGCTATTTCATCACTGAGACGATTGGTTAAGGAATACCACGCCAGCGAATTTTATCGATTTTGCAAAGAGGACTATGGCACAGAGACGACAATCTCATATTTTGAGACGATCGTGGCAAGAATACCTTATGACTGTTTTCTAGCCAATTTATTAACCTAGAATTGGCATTTGAGACAACTGATTTAATTTTGCTTCTAAAACGGGACGAATGTTGATTTACTACCAAGAAGTAATTAATGAAATAAAAGTGTACTTGAAAGTCACCTAAACTCTTATATATCAAGCATAGGAGTGAATTGTGATGGGTAAGATAGTGGCATATATTAGAACAAGCACCAATCGGCAGGACTTAGGTTTAGAGTTTCAGCTTTCGGAAGTTTCAAAATTTAAGCCTGATCGAATTTATAAAGAACAAGCCAGTGGACGAAAGGAAGATCGTCCAGAGTTAATTAACGCTTTAGCTGCGTTGGAAGCAGGAGATACGTTGCTCGTGTACAAGCTTGACCGACTTGGGAGGAGTGTTAAGCAACTAGTTAATATTGTGGCAGAGCTAGAAGAACGCGGTGCTTTCTTTAAATCAATTCATGACAATATTGACACGACTAGCATTAATGGACGGTTTATGTTCACGATTATGAGTGCAGTAGCTGAGTTAGAGGCCGGTTTGATCAGTGAAAGAACTAAGGACGCCCTTAAAATGACCGATAAAAAATTAGGCCGTCCAACAAAACTTTCTGATAAGCAAAAAGCTGACTTGTTGAAAGCATACCAATCGGCCAAAGTGCCCGTGAATACGCTTGCAAAGCGCTATGGGGTAAGTCGGTCTTATGTATACTCCCTTGTGAAAGAGACTGGTACGACAAGGAATACAGCACAATTAGATGTTGCACATTGGTAACACTGTTGCTACTATAAGTTAAGTAATTAAATGCACCAATGGTTCTGATAACGTTCATTTTTCAGTCAACAGAAAAAAGCCGATATGACCAACTTGAAAAGTCAGTTATATCAGCCTTTAAGGGTTATGTATTTTACTATTTTTACACCGTCCAAAAAATGAAGCCTTTATCAGTACTGGTTCTATCTATATAAGGAAGCTAAGAATAGCCGATTGAAGTATCTTCGCCAACATGAAGACGAATCAGGGGACTTGTTAGTGGTTAAGCATAGTAAGCAGGTGTTTTCTGATGACGTAGAGGTGGCGTTACGTGAACAAATCGCTAAAGAGGTTTGCCTGATTAAACCGGCCTTACTTGATAAAGTGATTGCTAATCATGGGGAGTATAATTCTGGCCGGAAGAAATGAATTAAGTGGCAAAAGAACTCAATCCGTCTGTAGTTCTGACCTAGAATTGAGCGTTTTATTACAAGATTTGACTTAAAAGTACAACAGAGTTGCAATCACATCACTTAATAAATAAGGAGTGTGATTGTTATGTCCACAACGTCAGAAATGTTAACTAGGGTTCAGAATATCTTAAATGACCCAAAGAATCAGAAAGGTCTAACCCGCCAAGAGATTTGGCAGAAGTTAACCGAGGATAAGGACTTCGCCAAAGTGATGTACAACGCCGAGGGTGATCCACGAGGTGGTTTGTTGTTAGGTATTATCCATCGAGTTAAAGATGGCAAGATCCCTGGGCTAGTTCAGGTTAAGGCAACCGACGGACGGAGTTTGATTATGGCTGACGATCGGCCAATGGCGCCATTGGTAAGGCAATTAGAGAACTTTTTGAAGACGGCTGGCAACCTTGCCAAACCGCAAAAGATGACGAGTACTATGGTTAAGTGGTACGAAAGTTACAAAGAAGAGATTGGCAGATTACAGAAGCTTGCTGACGAGACGGTTGGTTTTAAGTAGCCGATAAACGCTAATAATATAGTAGAAAGTGATGACCGCTCATTTTTTTGAGCGGCTTTTTTGTGCCCAAATTTGACTAAATGACTGGGATTTCAACCTTTTGAGAGTTATAACACATCAAAATGTGTTGATGGATAAGAACTTCCTGTCAACAAACAGAAAAGTGTGTACGCTTAATGTATTGAGTTAGGAAAGGGCAGAAGCATGGCGAATAAGTAATGTGGTTAAGGCGATTAAATGACGTGAAACGTTGGACTGACTAGCTTATTCATCAAAAAAGTTGATGGATAAGAATGGTCAGTAAACGAACTGAAAACTCATTAATTTAGATATATCAAACAACAGAAAGGTTGATTGTAGTTATGGCGAAGCAAAATTCAGTAGGTAAAGTGGTTAAAGGTAAGGGTAAGGTATGGATTGGTGGTACGACGACTGGAGTGCTACAACGGGATGACGGAGGTCTGTTGTTCAGGCTCAAATTTAATATTAACGGTAAGGCAACACAATTTGAACAAGCCGTTTATGATCACTTAAGCAAACGCCAGGCTAAGGAACAATGGGACGAGTGGTGCTTAGCCACACGGGCTGGACAACAAGATCGGCCATCTGAAAGACCGACGCCTAGTTTCTCCGAGTTAGGACAGGTAAATAGTAAATGGGAGACCTACGCCCGCGCAACACTTAGCGTAAGCACCTTCCATAAAGTTCGGTCCATGGTAACGATCCTAAATAAGGATAAGACGTTGGCGAAGTGGACTAAAAAACCGGTTAGTTCTCTTACGCAGGCGAATTGCCAAGGGATTCTAAATTACTTGAGGACTCAAAAAAAGCAGAGTTTTAATCAACTGGTCAGATATAAAGAATCGATGTCGTCAGTGCTTAGCTATGCCAAGGAACAAGGGTACGTAGATAATACAGTCAGTTCACATTGCTGGCTTGAGACCAAACTAGAACATCGTAACCGGCTTAACAAGCAAACTAAAAAAACTTTTGCGACGGACGAAGTTAAAATAATCTGGAAGTACCTTAGCTCTGATAAAATTTGTAGGAAAATGGAATTACCATTGAAGGTCGCTATAATGGGCGGACTAAGGCGAGCAGAACTTCAAGGACTTGTATGGGACGACCTTAAACAAGATGAAGATGGTAATTGGTATCTTTGGATTCGCCGAACTATCATCTCGGACGAAACGGATGCCGGCACTTCATTTTTAACCGTTAACCCTATGACTAAAAATGGAACGTGGAGAAAGGTGCCGTTGGGTAAAGGATTAAGTGAGCAATTATGTGATTTTAAAAAGACCGCTTGTCATAAACTATGGCATTCCGGTGGAAAAGACTTTGACATTATTTTTTGTGATAAAAAAGGTAAGCCGTACGAGGGTAAGACATTTTGGCGTTGGTGGAATTTGGTAAACGATCAATTGGTAAAAGCTGGGCGTTTAAAAAAGAGTTATCCAATTCAAAAATTGCGGTCGACTGGGATCTCACTATGGGCTAACGAAGTTGGACTATCGATTTTTGACGTTGCCACCTTGGCTGGCCACAAAAATATTTCTGTAACTAAGCGGTATTATTTGTCTAGTGACGACAAACATGTTCGATCTTTAAGCAGTAAAATGACTCAACTTATTGATAACTTAGAAACTGAAGATGTGGATTTAGAAGATGATCAAGCTTCATAGTAGTAAGGTAGCGGTGCACATTGTGCCGCTATTTTTTTTGATTCAAAGATAAGCCGGCTTTAGGAACATAATTAACTGATGCTAAGCTATCTTATAAGGTTAAGCTGAGTGAGACCAAATCGAGTTTTTAAAATTGAACCAAGTAATCGACCAATCATGTTCTAGTGAGTTTCAAAAACCATGTGAAATAATTGAAGCTACGCGCTACTGGTGGTATAGTCGCTAAGGCTATTTTGACCAATAAAAAACTAATTAATCAAAGAGCATGCCAAAATGTGAATTGGCATGTACAGACTTTGTTAGATACATAGATGAATCTATGTAAAGGGTTGTCACTGTAAGTGAGTGGCAGCCCTCTTTTTTTGACCATTTTTGTAAATGTTTTTGAACAGTACCTTAAAAGAGGGCAGTGAGCGCAGGTAGAGCACCATACGTAGTGTTGTTATAGGGTTCTGCAGTAAGTCTGACTCGAAAGTGAATTCTGATAACTAGTCTGAGTAGAGACCTAAACGAGCATAAGAGCGCTTTTTAAAGGTCCCTTTGAAAGGACTATCAGTACATTGTGGCTAAGGAGTTGGGAGATTAAGTTAAACCTTATTTTCTCCCAGATGGTTAAAAAACGTCTGGACACGTGAAATAAAATGTTGCAAATTTGCAGTAACAATTAAAGAAATTATTTGAGCGTTCCATTATTGGATAAAAATGTGGTGACAAGCTAATAAAATGCTAGTAGCCTAGGAACTAACCAGTGGTGGATAGTAAGAATCGTAATTATCTTTTGATGATAAATTAGGCCATCAAAGGCTGTTAAGGAAGCGATAGCAGTTATGGAGTATACGTCAACCAAGAGGCAGCATATCTTGCCTGCAGAAATCATAGGGCAGTTCTCTGCCCAGAGTACCGAAATACGTCCAAGAAAACGGTTAGTTCAGGTATTGAGAATAGGTACAGAAGACTGTCTGAGTCAAACCGCTGAATCTTTTTTCTATGCTAATGACCACTTTACCTTAGGTAAGGATACTGATGTGGCCAATGATACGTTAGACAAGTATGAAATCGATAAGCTTTGGACAATCCCAGAGCATGGTTTTGTAAACTGGTTTCAAAGTTTTACCAAAACTAGAAACACAAATGGTAAAGCCCGGGTACCCTATATTGATTTTTGCATGTGTATTGAACTTTGTACGCAAATACTCGTACGTAGTGACTCGTTTGATAAAAACTTTGGTATGCGAATGGAGAGAATTCTTGGCAAAGACTCAACGTATAACACCCAGGATAATTTAAACGAGGCAAGGCTTATGGAAATCCAGCGCATACGACCATTGTTGCTATACTCTGACATGCATATTGTTCATGCTCCACAAGGTACTGAGTATGTAAATAACAACCATGGGTTTACCATTACTGGTCCAAATGGAAAACCGCAAGGAGTACTAATCCCGATTTCTAATAGCATGCTTTTGGTATTTAATTTTCTAACTCGTGAAGAAGATTATGAGCGGAACTCACTATTAAAGCGTAGAAAATATGATCCGTTAAAAGGTTCAGTGAGCATTAACGTTATTCATGATACAAAGCAGAATGTTGAACGTACTAACAACTCACTTGCTATGGTTGCTAACCAGTTTATATTTGGAAATACGCGAGAAGACTTGGTTAAGCTTAAGGATAAACTTAATCAACCTTTTTCAGAGGTGTCAGGATTTGCTGATATTTATGGTTTATGGGCAGGAAATGCCGAAAATGCTGAAATCCTAGGACAGATTGCTATTGAGCATGAATCTGATTACGAGAAACTTTATGGGTCGGATGTGTTGGCGGCAGTTAGCCCAGTTATTCGAGTATGAGCGCCGCATAAATAAAATCACCCTAGGTTCCTATGAAACTGCTTGAATAAATTGTTTAAAAACATTGACAGGAGAAGATAATGAGTGAAACTAAGTATGATTTTGTATATTGTGAAGTTGATTTGCCAAACGAGTGTCATCAACTGCTAGATGGTACTGCTGCTACTGTGGACATAGCAGCATATTTTAAGAACCATAAAAAAGAGTTGTCTTGTTTTAGTGATAAATTCATGTGCCCCGGATGTAGTGTTGCAAGGCTGGCTTTGAAGCACAGCGTAAATGATCTTGTTTTCTTTTCACGAAATAAGAATAGTCCGCATGCGGAGGGTTGCTATTATAATCTACCGAAGGCTACTGGCGAGGAATCAACAAGTTATTATTCAAACCTGAATGACAAACAGATTGAGAGCAAATTAGAATCAAGTATACGACAGCTTAGAAAGGGGTTTGCGGACCAACAACCAACCCTGGTTTCCAACGACGATGCTGAAACAAGGGAAGACGATGAACCAGCTGAAATCATTACGGTAAACCATCGTGAAAGAAAAACTGTCAGAAAGCTGTCATTACGGACTTTTATTAACAAAAAAGATTTCAAAGAATTAGACGGCCAAATTGTAGTTTTCTATGGTACATGTTCATTGTCTTTATCAAAAGTTCGTCCGTATAGTCCTAAAAAAAATGAAAAGCCTGTTCTATTTTATCAATCAATTCAGGCTGGACTTTCAGGTGTTAAATGGTTTAAGGAATTTAGTACATCAGAAAAGAATGAGCCGGTGTTTGCCGATTTGAATTTTCCGATTATGAGTAGTCAAGACGTAAAGGTCAGGGATGTTCAAGACGATTACATTGCTGTATTTATTTGTAGGGTTAAATTTTCAAGCAATAGAGAATATCCGAATTTATATTTGCTTAAAAATGGTTCATTTCGCTTTGAAAGTTTATAAAACGGGGGATTTTTAACCAAGGACATTTTACTTTTGCAAACTAGGATAAAGAATCGACACATTTTAAACGCTGAAAATGAGGGCTTTATGTAAATGACGAAATTATTTAAAGAAACTGATGACACAGGTGAAAACATATTGGCACAAGTGTGATATGGTCTTCGTGGCAATTATGAATTTGAGTTTGAAAACAAAAAAAGTTTTACTAGACCAATACAAAGTGTCTCTGATTATATTCAGGCAGTTACTTTGTTACTGAATAATTATTACTCGTTAGGCTCTTCATTGAGTGAGTTAAATTCTCCATATTTAGAAGCTCCGGAATACAAAACTTTAGGTGGCGATAACGATTTCTATACGGAGTTAATTCAAAACGGTGTTTTTTTCGTGGAGAATCTAAGTTTCACAAGTTGGCGATTCCATCGTTATTCAGAGTGGAACAAAACGTGATTAACAAGGATAAAATGTATAAGCGTATTCTGAGTGTTGTTGGCGAAAAGCTTTCGAATGTAAAGGAACCAATTAATCAGTTGGCAATAATGCAGCATCATGGGTTACACACACGGGTAATGAATATTTCAACAAATGCGTTGGTTGCACTTTATTTTTCCTTAACGGATGTGGATTCTTCTCAGCAAGATACTACTCAAGGATCAAGTGATGACGGATATGTATATGTCTATACGCCGATTCACAAAAGTAATGAAGAGGATAGCGAAAAAAGTACGGATATTAAGTATATGGATAGTGATACTGTCTTAATTAAATCTGCATTAGCACAGATGAGGTTTCATGATAAAGTTCTATTATCCCAAATACCTAAAGGCCTTGTTTTAAATCATGATAATAGACAATGTTTGATATAGTATGGCGGTTTGGACCCGGAAACGGATGACGCGATTGGCAGACTATATCACCTGATTAGTCTTCAAGTTACCGATTTTGCTGAAATAATAAAAAGTGATGATCTTTTTGGGGCTACTTTTGTTAGAGCTTCTCAACTTGATGAGCGTATTATTCGGCAAAGTGGGGCATTTATTTTATTCGGACTTGATGGTTATCAGGTTAACTTGAAGGCTCCCCAGAAAAGTCTTATTGAAAACATTAGAATGGAGAGCTCTAAGCAAATTAGGATGAGCCGGCTTTCATGGAATAAAAGACCGGTTCGAATAAAGATAGCTAATGAATTTAAGCGACAGATGTTAGAAGAGCTTAATCTTCTAGGAATAAATGCGTCTACTATTTACCCAGATATTAATAGTCAGGCAAAAAATGTGAATAATATGTACAGCGAAATAAACTGATTTTTAAAGGGCTGCTGTCTAGCAGTCTTTTTTTGTGGAATGCTTTTTAAGTGCATAGGTAATTGGGGTTATGAACAATAGAGAAGTAGTTTTTAGATGATAATAAGGATGATGTAACCAAAAGCGACGGGACATACTATAACGGTGGCCTTCAGATGTATAACGTTTTCATCATTGACTCATGACCGCCGAACTTGATGACATTGACGACAAACTAACTTGTATAAAGTTTGATGAGAAACGTTACGCATGAAAGCCAATGATACTGACAAACTATTAAACTCAGTACTATCAACTACAGAAGAGAATAGATGATGTTTAACAAGGTAATAGCATACATCCGGACTAGTACAAACAGACAGGATTTAGGGCTTGAGTTTCAATTGAAAGCTGCTGAGGAATACCATCCTGCAAAAGTGTATCAGGAACAGATTTCAGGTCGCAAAGAAGAGGGGCTCCGAGGTAAATTAATTCCATTAAAAATCGCGAAAAGTGCTGCTACCATTAAGTTGGTGGCAGTTTTTGTTTTTTGGCTAAAAACTAGAATTATCGGGATTTTTGTACTTTGTTTAGCAAAGAGAGACCAAAATGAGCACGCTCGAAAAGCTTGGTACATTTTTGGGGCAGTAGGCGAGTTGATTGATCGAAACTTTAAAATGGTAAAAGTGAGAGACCAAAATGAGACCACACGTCTAAAATGCCAGTAGTTAAGCTGGCTAAGTGGATGTAAGCTGATTCCTGAGACAACTTTTAAGAGAGCGTATAATGAATAAATCGTCTCTCAAAAGGAAGGAATTTTTACATGCCAACTCGTTACGACAAAGAATTCAAACAAAACATCATCAACCTATATAAACAAGGCGAATCAGCCGCCCAACTGGCCAGAGAATATGGCATTGGCTATTCAACCGTTCATAAGTGGATCCAGGGCCAAGCCAAAACTCAATCCGGTAAATCGCCAGACGAAATTAAAGCGATGGAAAAGCGGCTGGCTTCCCTGTCTGAGGAGAACGAAATCCTAAAAAAAGCCCTGGGCTTCCTTGCGCAGAAGTAACCAATATTTTTGATTACATTCACCAAGAAAGCCATCACCACCAGGTAACTAAGATGTGCCGAATCCTCGGTGTTTCCAGAGCTCAGTATTATCGTTATCGATCCCCAAAGCCTTCAAAACGCCGGGCCGAAGATGTGGACTTAAAACAACGGATTCTGCGGATCTTTGCGGAATTCAAGCAGCGATACGGCGTTATGAAGATCCACCATGAATTGAATCTGGAACTTCAACCACTGCAGCGTCGGTGCAGCCCAAGACGGATTTCCCGGCTCATGAAGGAACTGGATATCCACTCCGTTACCGTCAATAAATGGAAAGCGGCTTCCAAAACCAAGGTTGAACAGCGTCCCAACTTGCTTAAGCAGGATTTCTCGACCACTGGTTTAAATCAAAAATGGACCGCTGATATGACCTATATTCAAACGAAGCGTAATGGCTGGTGTTACTTATCAACCATCATGGATCTGCACTCACGACGAATTATCGGCTATTCATTCTCAAAAAAGATGGCTACTGATTTAGTCTTAAAGACCCTGGAAAGCGCGGTTAAAAATCGAACCATTACTGGGGACCTGATTATCCACACAGACTTAGGATCACAGTACACCAGCGATGATTACAACCAACGGTTAACAGAACTACATATCCGCCATTCTTACAGCCGTAAGGGGTGTCCATACGATAATGCACCAATGGAATCTTTTCATGCTTCCCTCAAAAAGGAATGTGTTTATCCAGTGCCGGTCTTTGAGAATTATGAAACTGCCGCTGCTGTCCTTTTTGAATATGTGCATGCTTTCTACAATAGGAAGAGAATTCATAGTTCACTGGGCTACCAGACCCCCTTACAAGTTGAAATCGCAACACTTACGAGCCAAATGGCCGCCTGATTTAATGCTTTCTATGGTTCAAATAAGTTATTAATCACGATTAATGATTTATTTGAGCTGTGGAAGGTAAACGCGGTTCTGAATGTCTCTTAAAACCTGTCTCAAATATTGACTTCAATCCACCTTGCTGACGACGGTATTGCAAGACCACGAATTCTTTCCTTACATTAGCTAAAACTTCGACTATAATTATTTTGGAGGCGATTACATGTTTTTAGATCATCGAACCATTCGCAAATTTTCCACGCAACAAGTTGACCCGCAATGCTTGAACCGCCTGATCACTGTGGCCCAACATACTGCAACCTCACATTTCTTGCAATCTTTTAGCATTATTCATATCACCGATTCCGCACTGCGTTCACAAATCGCCGCCATCAGCCACCAAACTTATGTCGATGGCAATGGTGAATTATTGATTTTCGTGGCGGATCAATACCGCGCAGACCTATGCGCCGACCACCCTAACCAACTCAGCTCAACGGATAAATTTATCCAAGCCGCATCGGATACTTTATTGGCGGCAGAAAACCTCGTCGATGCCGCTGAAAATCAAGGGTTAGGAACCGTGATTTTAGGCAGTATCCTCAATGATCCAAAACAATTGATCTCCCTGCTTCACCTACCGAACCTCACCTTCCCGATTTGTGGCGTGATTGTCGGCTATCCCGATCAAAAACCAAACTTCAAGCCGCGCATGCCGCAAAGCTTAATGAGCTTCGACAATACTTATCACTTACCTGACGACTGGAAAACACAACTAACAGATTACGACCACGTGATTCAGCATTACTATGCGACCCGCGATACCAATCAGCGCGAAGAAACCTTCTCCCATTTGTTAGCTAACGGTGCCGCCCATACGCCGAAAAAGCGCAGCGAACTACTCGATGCCTTGCATCAACAAGGGTTCTGTTTGAAATAACAGGATAATAAATCGATTCATCTTTTAATTTTAATTTGTGTCTTGTCAAGTGTCATGCGACAATCATCTCTAGGCAGCTGCCTCCAAAGGGGGTGTTGTCTTTGTTGAAGGATCTATTCACAGTCGTTGTCGGCCTGTGGTGGTCGGGGTTATCATTGAGTTGATCAAACGTTGGCTGGACTTGCGACAACTTTTGCGACTGCCGTTGCTGTTTGAGGATACTACCGATTGTGGGTTGCATAGGGGACCTTCTTTCATAATGCCAAGTTTATTTGCTTTTAGCCACTAGGGTATACCCTAATATTCATTTGCACTTTTACACTACACTAGGAGTTATAGACGTGCATTAGGACTGTTAGAAAAGGAAACGTTGAGACTAGATTCGTAACGCTCTCTTGATTTCCCAAGAGCAACGTTTAGATTGGCAGTGAAATTCTTCGATAAACTATTATGGATAGGTTAAGCAACATAAGGTGGAAATATACTTATGAATGACAGTGGTTTAATTGTGTAGACCGCAATCATTATCATAACAGTATAAAGCTAATAGAAGGTAGGAAAGAATGGCGCATAATTCTTTCCTACCTTTTTTATTGCTGCTAGTCTGATTAACCATTGATTTACTATCGGTCAAAATTTTTATTATGAGATTAGACAAATTAAATATATGCTTTTAACAAAACATTAACATGAAATTTTAAATATTAACACCATTTTAACACCTTTTCAGATACTATATCTTTGGTTGATTTGAATATGTTTTGGAGATGTTCAAAATGATTGATAATTATTATTACAAAGATTATTCGGACCAGTATAGTCGAGAAAAAATAATTTGTTTAATTGATAATGATATTAAAAAAAAGATGGGAGGCTACATTAAAAGTACTTCAGGAGACCTTTTCATAGCAGATGTTACAATTTTTTATTTTTTCGATACTGCTCAGCATCTTAAATTTGACTACGGATTCTCAGACAAAGTTCCTATTAGTGTTAGAAAATTTTGGAAACAACGCATTAACGTGATGGAGCACCCTTGATTAAATTAAAAAATTAATTGGAAGTGAGACAAATGGTTTTGGTCTTAGGAACGATCTTAACAATCTTTTTATTAGCTTATCTAATTTATGTTCTAGTGAAAGGAGAATCATAGTATGCCAACATGGGCTCAATATTTACCATATATCATTGTTCCATTATTATTAGCCATTCCATTAGGCAAGTATATCAGCCATATTATTAATGATCAGAACAATTTTATGAGCAGAATTATCCGACCAATTGAAAACAAAATATATAAATTTTTTCGTGTGTCTAATCGCGAGATGAGTTGGAAAACTTACTTACTAAGTATTTTAATGTTTTCTTTAGTTAGTTTTTTAGTTTTGTTTAGTATTTTGAAATTCCAAAATTATTTACCTGGGAATCCAGAACATTTTTCGGGGCTTTCTTGGTCATTAGCGTTTAATACTGCTGTTAGTTTTGTAACCAACACTAATTGGCAATCATATTCTGGGGAAATGGCTCTTTCTAATTTTTCTCAGACGATTGGTTTAACTGTTCAAAACTTTTCCTCTGCGGCTGTTGGAATTGCGGTTCTTTTTGCATTAATTAGAGGTATCCAACGTACAGAAGCAAAAGCAATTGGAAACTTTTGGCGAGACTTGACCAGGATCTTTCTATATCTTTTAATCCCGCTTAGTTTGTTTATGTCTATTATGCTCATGGCAGGTGGTGTTCCTCAAACAACTGGTGGTTATAAAACTGCTACCTTGGTACAACCTGTTGCCGTTGATAAACATAACCAGGCGATTTATGGGGCTGAAATTAACGTCAAAAAAAATACAGTTAGGATTAAAAATCATAAAATTGATGGGGCAAAAATTATAACTAAAGAAACCTTACCGTTATTCCCACAAGCTTCCCAGGTATCAATTAAGTTATTGGGGACTAATGGTGGGGGGGTCTTAGGTGCTAACTCTGCCCATCCATATGAAAATCCAACACCTTTTACAAACTTTATTGAAACAACGGCAATGCTTCTTCTGCCCATGGCGCTATGTTTTAGCTTTGGTGAATCTTTAAAGCGGCGTAAGGAAGGTTGGGCAATCTTCTCAGCTATGGCAATTATGTTTGTAGTTGCGTTAATATTTGAAGGAATTGTTGAACAACATGGGTCCACTTTAGCTCATATTGGTAATTTGGCTATGGAAGGCAAAGAAACTAGAATTGGTATTCCTGGATCAGCTGTCTGGAGTATTGTTACTACTGCAACATCTACAGGCGCAACGAATGCAACATTAGATAGTTTTAGTTCTCTGGGCGGATTAATGCCCATGGCTTTAATGCAATTAGGCGAGGTTGTTTTTGGTGGTGTAGGATCTGGATTGTACGGCATGCTTGGATTTATCATCCTAACAGTTTTTATTGCTGGGCTAATGGTAGGACGTACACCAGAATATTTAGGTAAAAAAATTGGGCCTTACGAAATGCGTATGGCTGTTATCGCTTGCCTATCAACGCCAATTGCAATTTTAACTTGCAGTGCTATTCCAGCAATGTTAAAGAGTACTTTAACTAGTCTTAATAATAGTGGAGCACATGGATTCTCTGAATTTTTATATGCTTTTTCATCAGCAGGGGCAAATAATGGTTCCAGCTTTGGAGGGTTCAATGGTAATACCATTATTTTCAATGTTTTATTAGCTGTTGCGATGATCATTTCTCGTTTTCTCCCTATTATCGCTATAATGGCAATTGCTGGTAAAATGGGACAGCATAAAATTGTTGCTAGTAGTTCGGGAACATTATCAACTACAAGTCCAACCTTTGTTTTTATGTTAATAATCGTTGTATTAATCATTGGCGTGCTTAGTTTCTTTCCAGCACTATCATTAGGACCAATAGCGGACTTCTTGACACATTAATATGATTTTACATTATGCGTTTCTAAAATTAGTAAGGTGGGTCTGACTATGAATGAAAAAATAGAGAAAAATCAAATGTTTAACCGAAAAATGTTAGGAGCGGCACTTAAAGAAACTTTTCTTAAGTTAAAGCCTAACCTACAAATTAAAAATCCAGTGATGTTTCTAGTTTATGTATCAGCAATTGCAACGACTATCTTATTTATTTTATCGTTTTTGGGCATCTCAGACAGAATTGTAAGTAGTGGTTTTATCTTTACAGTAGCTGTAATTCTTTGGATTACTTGCCTGTTTGCAAACTTTTCAGAGGCTGTCGCTGAAGGGCGCGGTAAAGCTCAAGCGGCAGAGTTGAAAAAATCAAAACGTGCAGTAATGGCAAAAAGGTTAAATAAAGTTGGCGATTTATCAAATATTGAAAAAGTTAGTGGAGAAAACTTAAATAAAGGTGATCTATTCCTTGCTGAAGCTGGGGAAACCATTGCAGCAGATGGTGAAGTTGTCGAAGGAGCTGCTTCTGTTGACGAGAGTGCAATTACCGGTGAATCTGCGCCGGTAATACGAGAAGCTGGCGGAGATCGCTCTGCTGTTACCGGTGGTACTACTGTTTTATCAGATCATTTGGTCATCAAGGTAACACAAGAACAAGGTGCTAGTTTTTTGGACAAAATGATTGGAATGGTAGAAGGTGCTAACCGTAAAAAAACGCCTAATGAAATTGCACTAGAAATTTTTTTAGTTGCATTGTCTATCATATTTGTGTTGGTAGTGGCGGCATTATACACGTATTCTCAGTTATCATCTCAGATACTTGATATGAGAAATCCAATGTCTATTGTATGGTTAATTGCATTACTGGTTTGTTTAGCCCCGACAACCATTGGAGCACTTCTTTCAGCTATCGGTATTGCTGGCATGAGTAGATTGAATCAAGCTAATGTTTTAGCAATGAGTGGTCGGGCCATTGAGGCTGCTGGCGATACCGATGTATTACTCCTGGACAAAACTGGGACAATAACATTAGGCAATCGACGTGCCTCAGCATTTATTCCAGTCGATGGCCATTCAGAAAAAGAATTAGCAATTGCGGCACAGCTTTCATCCTTAGCTGATGAGACGCCGGAAGGAAGATCAATTGTTGTATTAGCAAAAGAAAAATATAGCCTTAGAGAACAGAACTTAGAAGCAAATCAGGCTAAGTTTATTCCATTTTCAGCACAAACTAAAATGAGTGGTGTTAATTTTGCTGGAGATGAAATTCGTAAAGGTGCTTCGGAGAATATCAAACAATATGTCCTGACAAAAAAAAATAAATACAGCGAAGAATGCCAAATAGCAGTTAAGAGAATTGCTGAACAGGGAGGGACACCTTTAGTAGTATGCAAGAATGGTGTTATTCTTGGTGTTATCTACTTGAAAGATATCATAAAACCCGGCGTTAAGGAAAAATTTGCTGATCTAAGGAAGATGGGCATAAAGACAATCATGATTACTGGCGATAATCCAGTAACCGCTGCTGCCATTGCTGCTGAAGCTGGGGTTGATAGTTTTCTATCTCAGGCTACTCCAGAAAGTAAAATGAAAACCATTCGCGAATATCAAAATAAGGGACATTTAGTTGCCATGACTGGCGATGGAACTAATGACGCTCCTGCCTTGGCTCAGGCCGACGTTGCTGTAGCTATGAACACGGGTACACAGGCTGCAAAAGAGGCTGGTAATATGGTTGATCTAGATTCTTCACCAACTAAATTAATTAAAATTGTCCAAATTGGTAAACAATTATTAATGACTCGAGGAAGCTTAACCACTTTTTCAATTGCAAACGACATTGCTAAGTATTTTGCTATCATTCCGGCTATGTTTGTAGGATTATATCCCAAGTTAAATGTGCTTAACATTATGCATTTGTATAGTCCAACAAGTGCAATCCTGTCAGCATTGATTTTTAACGCACTAATTATTGTCGCCTTAATTCCCCTGGCACTCAAGGGAGTACGTTACCGAGAAGTTCCAGCTAGTCAGTTACTGCGGCATAATTTGCTAGTTTATGGGCTTGGTGGGATAGTTGTTCCATTCATTGGAATTAAGTTGATCGACTTGATCATTGCACTCATACTACAGATTCTATGAGAAGGGAGAAAGACAATAATGGTAGTTAAGACATTAGGTAAGTCAATTTTGGCAGTAATTGTCATAACGATTATTTGTGGTATCTATACCTTAATTGTTAGTGCAATTGGGCAAACCTTTTTTACCTCACAAGCAAATGGCAGTTTAGTTAGATCTGATCAAACAGTAAGGGGATCAGCACTAATTGCACAACCATTCACAAGCAAAAAATACCTGTGGGGTAGACAGATGGATATTACTGTTGGCGATATAACAGGACAAAAAAACAATAAAAATATTATGTACTCTGTGGCCTCACAAATGAGCCCTAACGATAAAAGTTATCAAAAGGAGATTATTGATAAAGAAAAGACAATAAAAAGATTGAATCCCAATGCCACTTATCGACATGTTCCCATTGACCTAGTAACTAATTCAGGAAGTGGCTTAGATCCGGAAATATCACCAACTGCTGCTAAATATCAGGTTAAGAGAATTGCTAAGGCTCGGCATGTCAGTGTTCAAAAAATTCAACGAGTGATTGACCAAAATACCAAAACTCGCACTCTGGGAATTCTTGGTGAACCTCGGGTTAACGTGCTAGAAACTAATCTGGCCTTGGATAAACTATCAAAATAACTTTTGAAGCTTAGCTGAGATAAGTCGCGGGTTAAGCCCCTAAATGATTACCATATGTGATAATCATTTAGGGGTTTTGTGTCATATGTAATAGAGCCTATAAAGATCTTGATTTGAAGATTATAAAAGACAAGACTTTATTTTTGGGTAAATTTAGTTAGAACGATAGTATACTTACCAAGGATATTCTTGTATTCTATTTGGAGGGATAACTAGATGAATCAAAATGAACGTGCAAGTAGGTACTTAAAAGATGCAAATCTTGAAACTTCAGGCAGGGGGAAATTAAAGATTTTCTTTGGTTATGCCGCTGGTGTTGGCAAAACTTATTCTATGCTAGCAGAAGCACAGGACTTGAAGCAGGAGGGCCAGGATGTCATTATTGGATACCTTGAGGATCATGGCAGGGCAGATACACGCAATCTTGCTAGGGGGTTAGAATCAATCCCTGTAAAAAAAGAATCCTATAAGGGAATGTATCTTCAAGAATTCAATCTCGATGGTGCACTGGAACGACATCCACAGACAATTTTAGTTGATGAGTTAGCACATACAAATACGAAAAAAAGTCGCCATTTGAAACGTTATCAAGACATTCAGGAATTACTTACTGCTGGTATCAATGTTTATACAACGCTAAATGTTCAACATCTAGAAAGCCTGCACGATATAATTTTTGAACAATTAAACGTTGATATTCAAGAACGAGTACCAGATTATATATTTGATATGGCAAATCAGGTCAAGTTAATTGATATCGAACCCAATGATCTGATCAATAGACTTAAAATTGGAAAAATATATGCTAGAAATCATATAAGGCAAGCATTAGCTAATTTTTTTAAATCTGAAAATCTTACTACGTTAAGAGAACTTGCATTGAGGAAAATGACTTTAAGATTGGCTACCAACTCAAAGGTAGGTACTGATCGGCTACTAGTCTGTTTATCCGGATCTAAGAGTAATGAACGTGTCATTCGTTCTGCTGCACAAATGGCTCAAGCTTTTAATAGTGACTTCATTGCGGTTTATGTTAAGAACAATCAGTTTAATAAATGGGAGGAAAACTTAAATAATAACATTAGCCTTGCCCATCAACTAGGTGCAAAGGTTATTAAATTGCAGGGTGAGAACCCAGCTCTGCAAATTACAGAGTATGCCAAAGAAAGCAGCGTAACCAAAATTGTACTTGGGGCTAGTCCTTATAAAAAAATATGGCAAACACGATCTACACTTGTGTATCAAATAGGATATCTGTTACCAGAAGTTGATGAGTATGTAATTAATAGTGCTAAAACTAATTTGAATCAAGTCCAACATTTAAATGGTACATTTTTAACCCATTTTAAAGGTTCACTTAGTAAGTCTGGCTCTAAGCGCATGGCTAAAAATATGCTAATGATTTCAAGTATTATTTTGGGAAGCACAGTGGTTGGAGAACTATTAATATTTGCACAAGTACCATTGGTAAATGTCGTTTTGGTTTATATGTTAGGGATCATGCTCTGCGCAATTAACCTAAAAGATCAAGTATATGGATTCTTATCAGCTTTTTTAGCAGTAATTAGTTTCAATTTATTTTTTACCAAACCCTATTTTTCTCTTAGTAGTAGTCCAGTTTACTTGTTGACATTTTTTTTAATGCTACTAGTTTCAATAATCAGTAATTATTGGACACTAAAATTGAAGCACCAAGTTCAATATAACTCTAACCGTGTCTACCAAACAGAGGTGCTGTTGGAAACTATTCGTAAATTGCAACAAGCCAAATTATCAACCGATATTATTGACACGACTGTTCAACAACTACAAAAAATTTATAGTGCTACAATGGTCTTTTATGAATGCCAGGATTCTAAGTTACTGCAACCTAAAATTTATCTGTTAAACCAAAGCCAGAGCTCTTTTTATGAGTTTTCCAGTGATAACGAGAAAGCCATTGCAACCTGGGCATTCAAGAATGGTCAAGAAGCTGGATTAACTACTAATACTTTACCACAAGCAAAGTGTTTATATTTACCTATTTTTGGAAATTCCCCTTCATCAGTTGTTGCGGTTATAGGCTTAGCAATAAATTCAAAACGATCTTTGGAAATATTTGATCGTAATTTAATTATTTCGATATTGGATGAATGTGGTCAAGCCTTATCAAGGATGAGAATCCTAAATGAAAAAAGAAAAGCTGAAATTAAATCGCATCAGGAAAAACTCAGGGCTAACTTGCTACGAGGAATCTCCCATGATTTACGAACACCGTTAACAAATATTTCTGGTAGTGCAGATATATTGAAACGAGAAGGAAATAAGCTTAGTGATGTTGAGAAGTATACATTATATGAATCAATATTTAATGACTCTTCATGGTTAATTAGTCTAGTGGAGAATCTATTGGCAATGACTCGTTTAGAGAGTAGTCTTCAAGTACGTCATTCTCCAGAGTTAATTGATGATATTATTCAAGAATCTTTGCAACATCTTAGCCCAGGATTTGAAGATCATAAGATTACCGTTAACTTGTCTGATCCATTATTAATGGTCATGGCTGACGCACACTTAATTACCCAAGTCATTATTAATATAGTTAACAATGCTATTCAACACACACCGGAAAAAACCAAAATTTCGATTAGAATTTTTCAAAAGAATACCAATCAAGTCCAATTTGAGATTTCAAATAACGGACCAAAATTAACTAATGGTGATCTGGCTCACCTATTTGGACTGTTTTACACTGGCAAACAAAAGCAACCATTAAGGGCTCAAAGAGGGCTTGGAATTGGCTTATCATTGTGTAAATCTATTATTGAAGCTTATGATGGTAATATTTGGGCTAAAAATTTAAATAACGGCGTATGTTTTTACTTTACTTTACCTATTTGGAGCAAAAAAAATGAAAAATAGAATTTTTATTGTCGAAGATGATCCAGAAGTAGCTCGATTAATACAAATGACATTAAGATCCGCAGATTATAAGTATGGCATAGCTAGAAATGGCAATAAAACGCTCCAATTTATTCCAATTTTTCAACCAGATGTACTTTTACTTGATTTAATGTTACCCGATATGGATGGGATGGACATTATTAAGCAAATACGAGCTGCCAACAATAATATACCTATTATTGTTATTTCAGCACGTGATGAGGACGCCGACAAAGTGCAGGCTCTAGATTTGGGTGCTGATGATTATTTAACAAAACCCTTTTCTATTGATGAATTACTGGCTAGAATTCGTGTTTCCTTGAGAAGGACTAACATAATATATAACAACGGAAAAACCAATATTAATAATTATTGTAATGGAGAATTGACTATCAACTTTGATTCACAAACGGTCAAAGTAAACCAAAATGAAATCCATTTAACACCAATCGAATATAAGGTTTTGATTATTCTTGCTGAAAACACTTCCCGCGTGTTGACACATCGCTATCTGTTGAAAGAGGTCTGGGGGACAGAATCGGTTGAAGATACATCTTCTCTTCGAGTGACCATTGCAACTTTGCGAAAAAAGATTGAAGTTAATACTCAAAATCAGTATATTAAAACACATATTGGAGTCGGTTATCAGATGGTTCAACTAGATAGTTAAGAATAGAAGGCCCATAATTTATGGTTTCAATCAGTATATCGTAAATTATGAGCTTCTTTAAAGTGATTTCATTATGATGTATATGGCATAGTTGCTTTTCTTCGTGTTTAGGCTTACTATTTTGCAGTGCTATATTTCAATAATTAGCGTTGGGGGCAAGCAAATATGAATAAGCAACTAGAACGTGTTTCTTTTGCGGGGGCACTTGTTACTTTAGGAATTGTGTACGGTGATATTGGCACTTCACCATTGTATGGATTGAAGTCAATATTTGAGACAGATTTTAAGAGACATTCAGAACCGCGTTTACCTTCCACAGCTCAAATAAATC